>JAZPZG010000058.1:0-11354 GCA_045544575.1 Clostridia bacterium | reverse complement strand
GTCACCCCCTGTCACCCACTGTCCTTCCTAGCATTGATAAAAAGTTAAATTAGATGCTTGCTTGTGCGTTCTCTTTCGTAGTATAATAAGTCAAAAGCGATGTGCTTTGTTTAAGGAGGATTATTTATGAAGTGTCCGTATTGTGGTTTTGTGGGAGCAAGAGTTATTGATTCAAGACCTGCCGATGATGGGTCGTTTATTCGCAGAAGACGTGAGTGCGAAAGCTGCGGTGAAAGATTTACAACGTATGAAAAGGTTGAAAATATTCAGATTGTCGTGATAAAAAAGGACAATACCAGAGAGAGCTTTGACCGAAGCAAAATCCAAAGAGGTGTTATGCGCGCCTGTGAGAAACGCCACGTTACGATGGAGCAGATAGATGCGCTTGTAGACAGCGTTGAACATCAGCTGACGTCAAGCATGTCAAGGGAAGTCAGCAGTGACACAATCGGACAGATGATAATGGAGCGTTTGAAAGACCTCGATAAGGTCGCTTACGTAAGATTTGCCTCCGTTTACCGCGAATTTAAAGATGTGGATACCTTTATGGAGGAACTCAAGAAAATGATAAAGGAAGGCTCGCGTAATGAACAGTAAAAGAAAATATCTTTTACCGAAAGAGGGTAAGTTTTATAAAGCCAACCTTCACTGCCACAGTACGTTTTCAGACGGCAGACAAACCGCAGAAGAAATAAAAAGGGCATACAAGGAAAAAGGCTACTCGGTTGTGGCTTTTACTGACCACAACACCCTGGTTCCGCATAATGAGCTTACCGACGATGAGTTTTTATCGCTTACAGGCATTGAAATAGATTTTAATTGCGATGATGCGCTCAGATTTCCAAAGGGTTGGGCGCAGTCTCCTGTTTATCATATAAATTTTATATCAAAAAATCCGTGCAGAACCGATTTTATACCGTTTGATAGAGTATATGATTTTGATACGGTGCAGAAGGTCATTGACGATGCAAATGCAGACGGATTTTTGTGTCAATACAATCACCCGCGTTGGTCATATCAGACTGTTAATGATTTTGAGCGCCTTAGGGGGCTCTTTGCCTTTGAGGTGTACAATCACGGCTGTGAACTTGAAATGCATAACGGTTGGGGTGAGTTTGAGTATGACCACTATGTGCGAAACGGCGGCAAAGCGGCGGTCGTTGCGACAGATGACAACCACATGTTTTGTGAGGATTTAGCATCGCCTTATTGTGACTGTTTCGGCGGATTCACAATGATAAAGGCGCCTGCTCTAAGCTATGACGACGTTATCGGGGCTTTGGAGCGCAAAGAGTGCTATGCATCAACCGGCCCTGAAATATATGAGCTTTGGGTTGAAAGAAACCCGGATGATGAAGCTCTGTGTATTCATCTTGAATGTTCTCCGTGTACAAGCGTTGTTGTTCTTACAGACACACGTGAGACTCGTACCGTAAGGTCACATGACGACGATATCTCTGTAGCGGACGTTAAACTCAGTCCCAATGTGTCACATTTTCGTGTAGAGATAATGAATTCAAAAAAAGAAAAGGCCCTCACAAGAGCCTTTTTCAAAGAGGAATTACAATTTTAGTATTTTGGCTTGTATTGATTTACTTAAGAATCAAGTGATTTCCTGACACGGGAAACAATATAAGAACTTATAAATTGTGTTGAAGTGAGTAAGATGATTGCTGTGGCGGCTCCGAAAGGACTTTCAGGCATCAGCATCGTGATAAGTATGCCTACAACCTTTCCTATGGCAAGGAAAAACTCGTTTACGGTATGAACCTCTGCGCCTATGCCTTTAAGCTCAGGTGCGCTTGCAGACATTGCAAAGTACAGGTTACACTGAGTTTCTCCGATAAAAAGGTTTGCCGCGCTGTTTACGGCACTCAGCAGAATCAAGGTGACGGGGGACATGCGGAAGTAAAGCACTGCAGCGCACAAAATAACGCTTCCCGCACCTACTGCAATGGATTTGCTTCTGTTTTTTACGTTTACAACGATGCCGTAAACTATTGCAGAAAGCACTGACAGTACGTTTCCTATGGAATTGTTTACGCCTATGAGCATCTCGTTGCTTATTTGTTGGTATATAAGTATGCTTATAAAAAACGTCATGGTGCCGCAACGCATACCATGGAAAAACATCATTGCTCCGACTGATTTTCCTGTTTTTGTTTTTACGTAATATTTAAGAGCCTCTTTGAGATGCGTACGATTGTCACTGCAGTCGTACGTATTTTTTATCGGCGTAAGCCTCATGCTGAAAAACAGTGCCGCCAGAACTAAGCCCAAAACAATACCAAAAAGAATTCTGTACCCCGTAAATCCGGAAAAACATGATAGCAAAATTCCCGAAAGCAGAGGAAATACTATGGATATGATTGCGCTTATCGTGTTCGAAATACCCGATGCACTGTCTCTGTTTGAATCGGTTGTATATTCCATTATTTGCAGACTGTACGTTACGTAATAGAAGCCTGCTCCGCAAGATAAAAGAGCACCTATCAGAAGATAATTTTCCGCTGCTGCGGCTCCCTTTATCATTATAAATATAAAACATACGGCATATACGAGAAAGCCCAGCCTTTGTGAAATACGGGGTGCTGTCTTTCGTGAGAGAATAACGGCGGGAATCATGCAAAGCGGTTGCAGACCGGCAACTGCAGCATTATAAAGCATTACCTGTGATGAGGATAAATCTGCCTTTAAAAGAAAAGTATTGACGAAAACGTTTACTATAACGTTGAATGCCGAAAAGCAGATGTTCATTCTTAAAAAAGCAAAGAATCCGCCTCCTAAAGCCGTGAATTTTGAAATCAATTTGTTCTGTGACATTTTTTCCTCGTTATTACGTTGATAAAACTGCGGTAAATAAATTACCACGTGACATTATAACAAATTTAAAACCTTTTTCAAGAAAAGAATATAATAAAATATAAACGTAATGTGAGGTATTTTATGTATATTCCCAATATAGAACTTTTTTACAATGCGGAGGGTATTGAAACTCCCAAGGATATAAGAGAAATCCTGGAGGCCGACGTGCCGCGTCAGGAAATTCTTGAGCTTGAAAACGAAGATATCAGTAAACCCGTAATGATAGAACATGATATAAGGCTTTTGTGTGCCTACGGAAGCTATGAGGGCATACTTTCGGTTTACGGAAAAGGAAAGCACGGGACTGCTGCACGTGTATTACTTCCCGAAAAAATCAAAAGGCAGATTTATCGTTACGGAAGAAAACGTCAAAAAATATGGTTTCCCGTTGAGCTGGTTGAGCCGCCGCTTCTTTATCGTTTAAGCGGTGATGAAATATATATAAGGGAGTTTTTTCTCAAATCAATGGGAGAAGTATTAAACGGCGTGATTTACCGTGAGTATTGGCGAATCTGCGATAATGATGAAAAAACAGGTACTATTGAGCGAATGGAAATAGGTTGCGGAATTTCATTGGAAAAATTTAAAAAACTCCCTCTTTTGCGCCTTGACTAAAGTATAAAAATAAAATATACTTTAATATAACAGAAAAAATACAGCAAGTAGACTTTCGGGAGTGTTATTATGGCAAAAGAAGCAAAATCAAACAGCTTATTCGGTACAGAGCTTAACGGTTTTAAAAAGAAACAGGTGAACGAGTATATTGTTTCCCTTGAAAACAAACACAAGGATGCTCTTGAGGCGCAGAAAAAAACTGAGAATGAGTTGAGAGCGGAGATTGCAAACCTTAATTCACAGTACACCGAGCTGCTTGAAAAATATAACGACCTGCAGAATGAAAAAGCTCAGGTTGCAAGCGTTCTTATAAATGCAGAAAAAAGTGCCGCAAAGATTATCGAAGAAGCTCGCGGTCAGGCGTTGGTTGAAAAAGAACAGCTCTCATTGGAGGCAGAGGAAATCCGACGCACGATAGTTGAGCGTAACGGTGCTTTGACCGAGATGCAGGAGCGTTCAAATGCTGTTTTTAATGATCTTATCGGAAACGTAAAAAGTGCATTGGCTTCGTTTGAGGAATACATTGCACAGGGCAGATTGCAGTTGTCTTCCGGTGTGGCAGACGTCACAGAGTATACCGAGAAGTATACTCGGGAGAGCTGTGATTCCTGTAATGAGTTTGACATAGAGGAAGAGGACCTTCCGGAAAACGAGTTGAGTTCCGAAGAACCTGAGTCGGAGTCATTGAATGAAGATATAGGCGGTGCCGCTGAATTTGTATTTGCCGAAATGCAGGCTCGTGATGACGGTGTTGACCTGTCTGACTTTGATTCTAACTTTACGGAGATGCGTCTTGATGAGGCAGAAAACGATGCCCGGGAGGATTCGATTTGAAAAATGAAAAAAATTCAAAAGCTAAAGAGTCGGCAAGAAAAACGATAATTCGCATAGTATGTCTGGTGCTTGCGATTTCCATGATTGCTTCGACATTTTCATACGTTTTATACTTTTTGTTTAATTAATGCTTTACAAGTGTACATACTAAGTATGTATGGTATGTGTGTGCATCCAGGCAGCACACATAGTTACAAAAGAAAAATATAAAAGAAGTGAGGTGAATGAGATGAATAGCTTTGTTTTGGCAGCCGGTGCGAACGTGCAACGATTTCTTGAGTTTATAGCTGAATCCTTGGGCATTGACAGCATTCTCAGCGCAGTTCTGACATTGGTTGATATTGCTATTGTTTCTTTCGCTGTTTATAAATTGATTAATTTTCTTAAGGGTACCAAGGCATTATCCTTAATAAAAGCAATATTCTTTATTTTTATTATTTCCTATATTGCTCAGGCGATTCATCTCAATACTGTTTCTACGGTTATTTCCACAGTGCTGGGTATTTTACCTCTGATTATTGTGGTGCTGTTTCAGCCGGAGCTCAGAAAAATCCTGGAGGGTATGGGAAAAAACAGTATTACGAGTGTTTTGAAAAACATTTTTAATGCTCGAAGCAACGATGATATCGATGAAAAAAACTCAAAGACTATGCAAATAATCGATGCAACGGTAGATGCTGTTTTCAGTATGAGTAAGACGTACACAGGTGCGCTTGTTGTTTTTGAACGATTTGATGAGGTTAAGGATTGGGATGCACAGGGTACTATTATTGACGCAGAGTTTTCATCTCGTCTGCTGAAACAGATTTTTGTTCACAATACACCGCTTCATGACGGCGCAGTTTTGGTAAGAGAGGGCAGAATATATGCGGCGCAATGTGTTTTGCCGCTTACGTCTAACACAACGATCAGCAGAGAGCTTGGAACAAGACACCGTGCTGCGATAGGTGCTACTGAAGAACGTGATTGCGTTGTTGTAGTTGTTTCCGAGGAAACAGGAATCGTATCTTTCGTTAAAAACGGTGTCATAATGCGTAATATGACGGGAGAAGCTCTTAAAAGTCTTCTCGAGGATAATCTCCTGGAAAAAAAGAAGGTTGAACAGCCTGAAAATAAGAAAAGTATTTTTGCAGGGCTTTTCGGAAAGAGAGGCTCATAATGAAGCATAAGTTTGAAAAATTAAAAGATTTTACGTCAAGTAAAGCATTTTTGGTTATTTTTTCCATTGCTTGCGGCATTGTGGCATGGCTGTTTGTTTTGGATAACAATAATCCCGAAATCGAGAGAACCATTACAGTTGAACCGCAGTTTATAAATTTTGAGGAGCCTGCTAAAAAGGACCTTACATTGGTTTCTGATTTGGGAGTTCTTGCCGCAGAAATAAAAATCTCAGGGCGTGAGGATATCGTAAATAACGTTACCCCCGCTGATTTGACGCTGTCGGTTGATTTTTCTCAGATTGAAAAAACAGGGGCTTCCTATATCAGGATAGACTCTCCTAAATGCGATAAGCTGGGTGTAAAAATCGAAGATTACTATCCGAAAGAAATTGCAGTTACGTATGATACGCGAATGGAGATATATTTACCTGTAAGGGTTGATTTTTCAAATGCACTTCTTAAGTCAGGCTATGAAATAATCTCTGTCACGTCAGAACCTGACAACGTTCCGATAAGCGGCTTTGCTTCCGTGATTGAAAACCTTGAGTATATAAGTGTAGACCTTTCGAGAAGCATTGTGGACGGAAGCGTGTCCGGGGATAAAACTCTGCGCTTGATAGGTCGCTTTATCTCCAACACAGGAAATGACGTTACGGCAAATCATGAGACCGAAAAGATCAGCGTACAGCTGGACGTTGCAAAACGAGTTCCGATAAAGTACAGCATAACGGGTGAACCGAAGGATGATTTTTACTTTGTGACCTCAGGACTTGACTTCGGAAGTGTTTTGGTAGACGGAAATAATTCCGATTTGGCACAGTTAAACGAAATCAATCTGGGATACGTTAATATTGCTGATTCTTCTGAAAGCATGACGTTTGAATTTAACGTTAACGACTATCTGCCGGATTCCTTGCGTGCAGTTGAAACGTCGAAGGTGAGCCTTGACGTGGAAATTGCACAGTATGCAACAAAATCCTTCCTTGTTTCGCCCGATGAAATAAGCTATTCGGGAAGATATGACGACAGCTACGTTTACAGTATAAATTTTAATCAAAGGATTATAGACGAGGACGGTGCCATAAGCATTACGGTAAAAGGTAAGAGCGAGGACGTTGAAAAGGTCACGCTCAGCAGCTTAAAGCCTACTCTCAGCCTTGCCGAGGATGTGGGTGATTACAGGATGCAGCCTGTGGAACTTACACTCCCTGAGAATGTGGAGCTTGTAAACGAGGGTGAATATTGGGCTAATATAAACATCAGACCGATTCCCACTCCCGAGCCTACCTTAGCTCCTACGGAGGCGCCTACCGAAGCACCGCCGACAAGCTCAGAGGTGCCGGCAATTCCATCTCCCGAGCCTACGGATTCTGTGTAAGTTCAAGCTCGTTAAAATAACATATCAGCAAGTCGACCATACGTCCGTAACTGTGTGTTCCGTCTTTTATGTTATTTAGTTGAAGATAAGTATTGTTTACGCTTTCTGATACAGCCGCCATCAAGGCGGGTTTTTTTTCGTATTCCGACCAGAATTTGTTTTCTGCAGAGCTGTCTCGAAAAATTCCTGCATCGACTGTTTTTGCAATTTCTGTCCAAAGCTCCTTGTCGTACGAATACAGCTTGCTCATTGACGTTATAAAGGCTGTGTAGTAGCCTGAGTAAACGTACAGAGGGTCGGGATTATTGATGCACGCAAGAAAACCTATGAAATTAGCTTCGTCTTCTTGCATAAAGCCGTATTGATGTGCAAGCTCGTGACAAGCCGTGTGAGGCAGGGATGCGGTAGGTGTCAGTCCGTTTACTATTGACTCGGTGTAGACAATAGGAAATATACCTGAAATCTGCTCATAACACATAAGCTCGCTTAAAATGGCTTTTTTAGGAGCAACGGTAAACGTGTCGAATATATCTCCGTATTCTTCCTTTAAGGCGTCGTATCCGCTTTGAGACAAAGAAAGAATTTTTGTTGTGTTTTCGACGGAGACTGCTATACCATCCTCGTTTTCGGTAAGCTTCTTGCGCGCTTCGCTTGCTTTTTCGCCGAGGTATACGCAAAGCTCTCCCAATACGTCCACTTCGGTTTCCTTTACGTTATATCCTGAAATTTCCTTAAAGCTCAGAGCGTTGTAATTCATTCCTCCGAGCCATACGAAGTTTCCGGCAACAATAAAAGCAACAGAGGAAAAAATTAGTAAAAATGACAAAATCGGCGAAAAATTTTGCGTGTCACGGCTCTTTTTTTTCTTAACGGTAAAAATAACCGAAATAACAAGCCCCGATAGAATTCCGCCCGCAAGGACAAACAGGAGTATTTCTGCAACGGAAAACTTAAACAATGATGCAATTCCTTTCAACGGCAGAGTAACGATTTTATATAATTTATCGGTATAAAGAGCGGTTACTGCTTCGGGAAAACTTCTTGCAGCAAAATAAAAAGCAAAGGATATTGCCGCATAGCCGAGAGTTACAAAAAAGAATATAAGAACGTGTTTTTTATGTAGAATTTTTTTCATAATTGACCTCTTTCAGAAAGTGACAGGATAAATCTTTTTTCTCTGTGCTTAACATTATACTTTATTTTTCTTTAAAAATAAACTGCATAATAATGGAGAAAAGTCGTCACGGGATTTATTTGTTTTATAATTCAAACAAAAGAAAATACTTGCAAATTGAAAGTGCGTGTGTTAGACTTTAAACAATAAGTGTAGTTTACGTTACCAGGTAGAATGCACTAAAAAACTGATGGAGGATTTTTTTATGAAACAAAAAGTTAAAGTTCTTGTTGCTTTTCTTCTTGTTGCTATTCTTGCACTCTCCGTTTTCGGTTGTAACACAGGTGTAAAGCAGACCGGTGTTATCGGCGCAGACGAAGAGGTTGTTGTAGAAGGAAAGATAAAGCTTAACTACTATTTGGCAGAAACAGAAGGCGAAAAGCGCTCCGTTCGTGAGTGGGTAGCAAGCTTCCAGAAAGCTTATCCCGATGTTGAAGTTCAGATTGAGACTACATACTTGGCCGGCACAAGCAGACTTGATGCTCAGATTTCTTCCGGCACGGTAGGCGACGTATTTTTCTTGCCTGAGGTCAGCTTGTACAACTACGCTGCACAGCAGCAGGTTCTCATGCCCTTGAACTACTATGTTGAAGAGTATAAGATTGATACAAACAATGTATTCGGTGCTATCCTTGAGATGGGTACCGTAAACGGTAAGATGTACATGGCTATGCGTGACTACAACCACATAGTTATGATTTACAACAAGACCCTTATCAAAGAGTCCAATCTCCAGGATCCTATTGAGCTTGATGAAGCAGGCGAGTGGGATTGGGATACTTTCAAGGATTACTGTGCACAGCTTACTAAGGACACTAACGGCGACCAGATCAATGACCAGATCGGTGCTTTGATGCGTTTCGGTTATGCTCCTGTTTATATTCCTTTCCTTGAGGGCTTTAAGGAAGGCGGCGCAAGCTGGTACAACACAAAGGACAAGAAGATCACGTTCCTCGGTGATGAGGATGATCCGTACAGTTCTCCTGTTCTTGACGGTATCGGTGAGATGATCTCCTTTATGCAGACAGGTACGGTTAAGCTTAACCCTGCTACATCTTCAGCAGGTATCGAGCTTATGGATGTAACAGCTCCTGAGTATGCTCACAACCAGTTCACAGATCAGAGCTTGAATATAGGCTTCAGAGATATCCAGTATCCGTTGCTCAACAGCCTTGCACGTGCTTATGATAATGAGAACATCGAGTGGGATCTCGTTTCTTTCCCTGCACTTCCCGAGCATAAAGTGGGTACAGGTGCTACAGGTTTCGTTGTATTTAACGGTACAAAGAATCCTCATGCAGCTGCAGCTCTTTGTCTCTCTCTCTACACAGAGGAAGGTCAGACAGCTTACCACAGCCAGGAGGGCGGTTCCGTTCCTAACGTAAGAACTCTTGCTGATGACAATTTCTGGCAGATCAATGCTGTTGATACTAAGCATCTCGATGCTGAGGGCAACCAGACCAAGTACTTTAAGGCATTCGTTTCACATCCCGAGGCTGATACATACGGCCAGCCCAGATGTGTATTGCCGCCGGATATCGCTGATATCGTTGACAAGTACATGACTAACCTCGTTGCCAACCATTTGAACAACACAATGACATGGCAGGATACTGTTGCTACACTTCAGAATGAGGCTAACAGCATGTGGGAGAAGATCATGAAGAGTGAGAAGTAATTATTACATCTCTCATAATTGGTACTTAACATTGTCCGGGGAATTTTCCCCGGACTTTTTTGTAAATTTTTGAAAAAAAGACTTGAATGCACATATATAAACGTGTTATACTAATTAGCGCTATTGGAATTCACACGAATTTTGATGTGCTGAGGTTGGATTGCCGAGGCGGCGGTCTCTTTGAGCACAGATGAGAAGTTCGGAGGCTAAAACAAAAGGAGGAAATTAGAATGGCTGTTATTTCAATGAAGCAGTTGCTTGAAGCAGGTGTACATTTCGGACACCAGACAAGAAGATGGAACCCCAAGATGGCGGAGTACATCTACACAGAGAGAAACGGTATTTATATTATCGATCTCCAGAAAACCGTAAAGAAGATTGATGAAGCATATTACTTCATCGAGGACGTTGCTGCACAGGGCGGTACTGTTCTTTTCGTAGGAACAAAGAAGCAGGCAAGAGATTCCATCGTTGAGGAAGCTCAGAGATGCGGTATGTACTACGTAAACAACAGATGGCTCGGCGGTATGCTCACAAACTTTAAGACTATTAAGCAGAGAATCGCAAAGCTCAACCAGCTCATCGAGATGGAAGAGAACGGCGTATTTGACGTGCTTCCTAAGAAGGAAGTTACTAAGCTTAAGGGCGAGCGCGAGAAGCTTGAGAAGAACCTCGGCGGTATTAAGGATATGGACAGACTTCCTTCCGTTATGTTCGTAGTTGATCCTAAGGTTGAGAAGAACGCTGTTTCCGAAGCTAAGAAGCTCGGTATTCCCGTTGTTGCTATCGTTGATACAAACTGTGACCCTGATGACGTTGATTACGTTATCCCCGGTAATGACGATGCTATCCGTGCAGTAAAGCTTATTGCTGCAAAGATGGCTGACGCTGTTATCGAAGGTTGCGAGGGTGTTTCTGCAGAAGAAGTTGCAGAGGAAGCTCCTGCTGCAGAAGAAGCTGTTGAAGCTTAATATTATTAAAAATTAGGAGGTTTACCATGGCTGTAGATGCTAAGTTGATAAAAGAGCTCCGTGAGAGAACTCAGGCCGGTATTGCAGATTGCAAAAAGGCTCTTGAGGCTTGTGACGGAAATATGGACAAGGCTGCTGATTACCTCAGAGAAAAGGGTCTTTCAGCTACTGCTAAGAAGGCAGGAAGAATTGCTTCCGAGGGCGTTGTTGAGTCCTACATTCACGGAAACGGAAGAATCGGTGTTCTTCTTGAAGTTAACTGCGAGACAGACTTCGTTGCAAGAAACGAGGTATTTAAGACTTTTGTAAAAGACATCGCTATGCACATTGCTGCATCAAACCCCGGCTATGTGGCTCAGGAAGATGTTCCTGCCGATGCTCTTGAGAAAGAGGCTGCTGTTCTTCGTGCACAGGCTCTTAACGAAGGAAAGCCCGAGAAGATTGTAGACAAAATCGTTGCCGGTCGTATTTCTAAGTACTACGAAGAAAACTGCTTGCTTGAGCAGAGCTATGTAAAGGATCCCGAGCGCAAGGTAAAGGATCTTTTGGCTGACAAGATTGCTACTCTCGGTGAGAACATTAAGATCAGAAGATTTGTAAGATACGAGATGGGCGAAGGTCTTGCTAAGAAGGGAGAGAACTTTGCTGAGGAAGTTATGAAGCAGATTAATGGCTGATA
>JAZPZG010000057.1:0-3431 GCA_045544575.1 Clostridia bacterium | reverse complement strand
GTTGCTGTTTAATGTTTCAAAATACTCATCATTAGTTACGTCCCCGCTGCCTGAGATGTCTATTTTATCTCCCATAAAAGCAGGTGACGGTTTAAATACAGAAGTAAAAAAATCTTTTACCCTTGCAAGAACCTCACGTATATCTCTTGAAGCTTGATTTCTGTACGTACGCAAATCAGCACTCAGTCCCGATGCCTCAAGCTCCAAAGCATCCGCAATAAAGACAGCACGGTACAGATGATATTGCTGTGTAACGATAAGTACCTTTTTTGCGCTAAAAATCTCCTTTGCTCTGTACACACTTTCATACGTGGAGAAACCGGCATGGTCCATAAAGATATTCTCCGAAGGAACACCTTTGTCAATAAGGAACTTTTTCATTACTCCCACTTCATTGTATGTAGCAAGGCCGTGGTCGCCGCTTACTATTATTTTAGGCGCCACACCCGCATCATACGCAAGCTTTGCTGTAAGAAGCCTGTCCTCCAGCATATCGCTCGGTATGCTTACTTTCTGTCCGTCCCTTTCAATCTGTCTTACGGAGCACCCAAGCACTAAAATACAATCATACCTGTACTCTGTCGCAGAAGTATTATCCCCGGAAATTTCAGCAGGGGCATAAATTCTATCAGACGTACTTGCCGTAACAAATATATTTATACCCGCACAAAACAGCACACATACTACGGCCGTAATGCAAAGCAGAACAAGCAATACACGAAAGGCCCTCTTCTTTATGCAGTCACTGAATTTTATCATAAGAGCTTTCCTTCCCCAAGATAATCACTTTACCAAATCACAAAGCACCGGTTTTACTGACTCTAAGAGCGAATCCGGCGTCATTATAACCTGAAGACCTACTCTCCCCGCCGAAAAACAAATCTTGTCAAATAAAATAACGGTCTCATCGGCAAAGGTTTTAAACTGTTTTTTCATGCCTATGGGCGAACAACCGCCGTGTATGTAACCTGTAAGAGGAAGAAGCTGTTTTTGAGGAATCATCTCTATAGATTTCTCGCCTGCCGCCTTTGCGGCTTTTTTTAAATCAAGTTCTCCGTTTGACGGAACCATAAAAACGTAATTAACTCCGCTTTTACCGACGGTGACCAATGTCTTAAAAACAGATTCGGGTTCTCTTCCGCACTCTTTTGCTACTTCGACGGCATTCACCGTCTCAGGGTTGTAGGCAAAGTAATCATATTCGATGCGTTGCTCATCCAACAGTCTCATGACGTTTGTTTTTTCCGCCTTATTTGAATTTTCTGCTTTTTTACTTCCCATAAAAACTCCTTCATTTTTTCAAAAGCGACTCGGCGTACGTTCGTACGCCTTCATCGCAAAAGCCGACAAACTATTTAACCAATATACCGCTGTCACTTTCCTGTATTATCAAAATTTCACGTTCACGGCCGCTGTTGCAATCAATATACACGAGGCAATTTCTCCCGTCAAGCATACACGAAAACTCATACGTCAAATATTCACCGCCGAAATCATTCGGAATAATACATTTTTTGACTGCCTCCACAGTGAGCTTCTCGGAAATCAACGAACGCGCCGACTCCTCAGAAACAGAAGCATCACCGATATTCCTCAGCGTATGGTTCATAAAATAACGCTCGGCCTCAATACCCAAAAGCTCGCCGGTGTCCATTGCAATGCTTACCTTTACCATATCCGGATAACAGAATACGTTGTCCTGTGTTGAGCAGTAATTGGCTGTCAAAACACCTGCTTCCATATTATAATACGAAGCTTCCATATTTTCAAACCCCAATGCAGATAAATATTCCAACCCCTGCTCTACCGCCTGATCCTCTGCAAGATATACCTCTCCGACCTCACGATAAAGCATAAATGAATACAATTTTCCGCCCTGCGCCGTAACGTCTGCGTACCCCGTTAAGTCTTTTCCGCCCGTATTACTTTTGATTGTAATCTCATAGCTGTACGTTTTTATTTTTACGCCTTCGTTCTCATGCAAGAATTTACTTTCTTTAACGTCATAACCCGGAAGCATATTCTTTAAACGTTCAGCCGCCTGTTCTTTCGTTATGATGTCTCCGCTAAGACCTCTTGGCTCCGTATTCATCATGTGTTCCGAAAAAGGCCCGTCATAAATTAACGTCGGATAATCCTCCATAGGTTCACTGAAATTTGATAAAAAATCGTATCCTTCTTCTATTTCTTCATTCTCCAGGATTACACCGCTGTATTCTTCTATCTCCTTCCACGTGCAATTACCTCCCGTTACGCTGCAAGCCATATACTGAAACGCACCGTTTATATCCTGTGCATAACCATACATTTTAGTTAAAAGCTCTGCATCCTCCGCACTTACGGAATCTCCGTAAACAGTTCTTCCGTTAAGATACTTCGCAACATCTGCAAGCTGTACAAGATATTTTGAAACGTCTGCCATTACCTGCTGGCTTATCGGCAAAATTTCCAAATGGCTCTCTGCAAGTGTTGCGCTTCTCCGAACCTCTTCAAGCATAAGCGATGTATTCTCAGCACTGCCCGAAGCCATCGCCTTAAGCAAGTAATTTTCCGCATCGTCAAGATTTTCCAAAAGCTCACCGAAGGCGCGGCTGTATGCAACCGTATCGCCCTCCGCACGCTTTGTAGCCTGTACATTCCAATATATTCCGTAAACTGCAAGTCCGAATATCATCAAAACCGCAAGCACAAAACTGAATTTTCTTAAATTCACAAAACCGCCGCCTTCATAAAAATATTTTATATAGTGTATAATGTGCAAAATATGCAAAAAATAAACAGGTCAATAATTAAATTCGGAGGAGAAAAAAATGAGTGAAAAGAAATTTTGTATTTGCCGAAAGTGCGGGAACATCGTAGGAATGATAGAAAACTCAGGAATTCCTGTTTCCTGTTGCGGCGTCACTATGGACTGCCTTATACCCAAAACCGCAGACGAAGATAATGAAGGCAGAGAAAAGCACGTGCCTCAGGTTTCCGTAACGGGAACTATCGTAAACGTTAACGTAGGAGAAATCCCCCACCCGATGACTGCAGAGCACAGTATTGCGTGGGTGTATCTCCACACAAGTAAAGGCGGTCACAGAAAAAGCCTTATGCCCGATGAAAAGCCTGTGCTCACTTTCTGTATAACAGACGAGCTTCCCATTGCAGCCTACTCATACTGCAACAAGCACGGTCTTTGGAAGGCTGATATAACCGCTCAATAAAAAACGATTGTATACCAAAAGCAAAAGGCGCTCTTGAAGAATAATCAAGCTTCAAGAGCGCCCTTTGCATTAATCAACATATTCTGATTAAAGTTTGTAAAACTCGCAGTTATCAACCTGTTGGCCGTAAACAGCAGAATCCTCAGCAAACAGCCTCATTTCCTCTGCAGTGCGTAAATAACTGTCATACATATGAACTCTATACTGTGATTCAACCGGCAT
>JAZPZG010000056.1:0-9058 GCA_045544575.1 Clostridia bacterium | reverse complement strand
TGGTTTCCGTAGAATGTGTAAAGCATCGACATGCTAAGTTTGGCGGTGGATTTGTTTTTTGCCACGTTATGTTATTGATTATCTTGAAGCCTTCCTGCTCCAATGCCATACCTATGGAATAGATATTGTGTAATGTTCCCGATATCCAAATCGTTCCGTTTGGCTTTAGTACCCTTTTACATAAACGAATCCACTTCCTGTTAAACTTGTGTTTCCCCTCTACACTCGTTCCACTCTCTGAAAGTTTATCCCATGAACCTTTATTCACCGAAACCATTTTCCCTCCCTGACAGGTAATACCACCATTACTTAAAAAATAAGGCGGGTCTGCAAATATCATATCCACAGATTCCGGTTCCATTTTGGTTAGAATTTTAAAGGAATCACCCAGTATCAATTGTGATTCTTCTGTCTCGAAGTATAATGGCACTTTCTTTGTAAATAAGTTCTCCATTACCTCGACTCCTTTAATAATTGCAAATAATTACTTCTTCTCCAACTCGGTTGGATGCATCCGAATTAATCATACGCTTAACACCTACAACATCTATTTTATATCCTTTGTTACCGTACAACTCATTAATCAAATCCGTATTATGGTTTGTGAGCATACAGTAGCAACCTTTGACTGTTAATTCATCAAAAAGTTTTGCTAATCGCTGGTGACTTTCTATATCAAAGCCCTCTTTGGTATATGACTCAAACGATGTAGGATTCAACGGCGCATATGGACTATCTATAAACACAAAATCGCCCTTCTTGGCATCCTTACAAGCAACTTCAAAATCTCCGTCGATAATAGTTACGTCCTGAAGATATTCCGAAATCTCCATGATTGCATTTTCATCAACTGAAGCCCTACGACTATTGTTATATGGGACATTAAAAAGCCCCTTGCCATTTACACGATACAAGCCATTAAAACAGTGCTTATTAATAAATACAAACAGTGCAGCCAATTCCACATCGTACTCTGCTCTCATCAGCTTATCGTTGTAATGCTCCCTGAGAGAATAATAATATTTCTTTCCATCCGCCCACATATCCGTATCAAGCTTATTTACAGCCTTCAAAAACGCCTCCGGTGCATTACATATCTGCCTGTAAGCATTTATCAAAGCCTTGTTGATATCGTTTATCAGAGCATTTGCAGGCAGCAATTCAAAGACCACGGCTCCTCCACCTACAAATGGTTCAAAATAGTTATTATATTTTTCAGGCATTCGCTTCTTTATCTGTGGAAGCAACTGACGTTTTCCGCCAGCCCATTTCACAAATGGAGCAACTGTTGAATTACTCATTCCAAATCCTCTTCTTTATGTCCGCATGGGACTATCTTTTATATATCTATTATAATTGCAAATAAACAAAATAACAACCACAACTTTCACTCTTTGTGAAGCAATTTACTTTTGAAACACAAATATGTACTCATGTGCAAGCAGAAGAAAATTATTATCCTTTTTTCTCCAATAATCTGTAGAACGACAATTATGCTGTTCCTTAACAATAATTTCCTTATTTGAAAAACCTGCCTGTAAAAAGCACTCCATCATACGAAAACCTAACGGAATAACTCTCCCATGTTTTCTCACATCCCCTATCATTACTGCACACATTTTTCCATTTTTCAGTACACGAAAAGATTCATCAGCTACCTTTTTCATTTCCGACAAAAACTCTTCTATGCTAAGCAAAGAAATATCCCCTTTTATGTCTTTACTATAGTTGATGATATTAGCATATGGCGGATGCATACAGATAAAGTCAATGTGACTATCTTTAATAAAATGTAAATTCGTAGCATTACCGTTTCGTGTAAATATTTTTGAATTTGTTTCACATTGGAACTGTAAATTTGTTTCAGAAATCAAAACAGCATTCAGATTAATATCAACACCTACCGCGTTGCGATTGAGAAGTTTTGCCTCAACCAAGGTTGTTCCACTACCCATAAACTGATCTAAAACCCATTCACCTGGATTAGAATAGCGAAGTATAAGATTCCTTGGTACATACGGTGTCCAATTACCCCTATACTTTCCTGAATGCGTTGCCCAACTGCCCCTATCCGGAAATGACCAGACTGTCGTTGGTTCAAGTTTGAAATTATTAGGTTGTAAACTTATAAGACATTCCTCCTCCTTTTAGTTAATTATATCATTTTAACTCATATCTTTCTAAAAATCTACAGCAAACTTCTTTCACAATAAGTGAATTTATATAAATTCCATCTCGTGAGATAATATTCACAAATAGTGAAAGAGGTGTTTGTATGCGTTTCAGTAACGATGCTGACCTATATCGTGTTATAGGTTCAAAGATAAAACATTACAGAGAACAATCAAAATTAACACAAGTACAGCTTGCAGAACATGCAAAAATCAGCATCAGCTATCTATCAAAAATAGAAGCTGCCGGATGCGATAAAAGTTTGTCAATATCTGTTTTAAATCAGATTGCCAATGTCCTAGGAGTTGAGATTAGCGAATTCTTTAAGGAGGTAAACAGCGATGACTAGAACTCCAAATACACATGGTGGCGGTTTTCGTACGAATCAAAATGGATTGCGTTTTGAACAAACTACCTCTTTAGATGATGCCTTATGTAATGCAGGTTATAATGTCGTTAACCACGCAGTTTTCCGTGGTACAACTAAAATTGGCATGTCTGTTGCGCAAAAAAGATTATACACCTGTTTCCTTAATCCACGAGGAATTCATTATTATGACTATAACTCAAAAGAATGGAGACCTGATGAAGCTTTTATTAATTTTGAAAACAATAAAGTTTACATAATCGAGAAAAAGTTTCAGAATTGCTCTGGTTCTGTTGATGAAAAATTACCCGGCTGTCATTTCAAAAAACTGGAATATCAAAAGCTTTTTAACCCTTTGCACTTTGATGTTGAATTTATTTATATATTTAACGATTGGTTTTTAGACGGACGCTATCGTGACACGTTAGAGTATATAAAAAATATGGGATGTCACTATTTTTACAATGAAATTCCCTTGGATTTTTTGGGCTTATAGCTGTTTCATTTTAACATAAATACTACGCAAAATGTTCTAAAGAGATACGACAGAAAATCACAGAAGTTCTTCATGCTAAAAATCCTGCCCCCTGCCTTGAAAAGCTAAAACTTATGAATCTGCAAAATTCTTCACTGTTTGGCAGAAATCAAACGTCTAATTTCCGATATGCCTCCCATGATTGCAATAATCTGCTGTAGGATAGGTTAATTCGTCTGATATGATAAATGAGGCACGTGTATACGAATGTTTGTTAAGTTTGTTGGGATACTCACTTTCTAATATATACTGTCCAATGATATGAAAGTTTTATTTATACTCATCATCATATTAGAAGTATCTAATGCCGACAGCTTTGACATTTCATTTAACTGAATCATTTTTGAAAACTATTGTCATTTAATGATTATGACAAAAATTAAGAGCCAAGAGAAGCGGAAAATTTCGCATTTCTTGGCTCATTGGTATTATTCCCACTCAATCGTGCCGACCGGCTTCGGTGTGAGGTCAAGGAGAACACGGTTAATGCCCTCTACCTCGCTTGTGATGCGGGCGGTAATATGGTGGAGAATTTCGTAGGGAATTTCCTCAATGGTAGCAGTCATGGCGTCCTTGGTGTTCACGGCGCGGATGATTGCGGGCCAGCCTTCGTAGCGCTTGTCGTTTTTGACGCCGACACTCTTAATGTCGGGAACAGCAATGAAGTACTGCCAAACGTGCTCTGCAAGACCGGTTTTGTCAAATTCCTCACGGAGAATTGCATCTGCCTCGCGGAGTGCATGGAGACGGTCGCGGGTGATTGCGCCGAGGCAACGAACGCCGAGGCCGGGACCGGGGAACGGCTGGCGGTCAACCATTGATGCGGGAAGTCCGAGAGCCTTGCCGACTACGCGAACCTCATCCTTGTAAAGAAGCTTTACGGGTTCAACCAATTCAAATTGCATGTCTTCGGGAAGTCCGCCTACGTTGTGGTGAGCTTTAACACCGTCACTCTCTAAAATGTCGGGATAGATAGTTCCCTGTGCAAGGTAGCCGATTCCCGAAAGTTTACGAGCTTCCTCGTCAAATACTTTTATAAATTCACCGCCGATAATCTTGCGCTTCTTTTCAGGCTCGGAAACACCTGCAAGAAGATTCAAAAAGCGGTCTGTTGCATCTACGTAAATAAGGTTTGCATCAAGCTCTTTGCCAAACACTTCGATTACTTGCTCGCTCTCGCCTTTTCTCATAAGGCCGTGATTAACATGAACACAAACAAGCTGCTTGCCGATAGCCTTTATGAGAAGTGCGGCAACTACGGAAGAATCCACACCGCCCGAAAGAGCGAGGAGAACCTTACCGTCGCCTACCTGAGCACGGATTTCTTTTATCTGTTCGTCGATGAAAGCATTTGCAAGCTCGGGTGTTGTGATACGAGCCATTGTTTCGGGTCTTACAATTTTTTCCATGTTATCGCCCTCCGTAAAATCAGTTTGTATAGTTGTCAAAGTAGCCCTGTACGAGAACGACGGGAGTACCCTTGTCTCCGGAACCGCTCGTAAGGTCGCAAAGAGAACCTATAAGGTCCGTAAGCTGACGGGGAGTAGTTCCCTGAGCTGCCATGTTGCCTACCAAGCTGCCCTTAGATTCTTTTGCCTTTATGCTTGCAGAAATAGCCTCTTTAAGAGCCTCACCGCTCAAATCCTTAAAATCGTTATCCGCAAGGTACTTAAGTTTAAGCTCGTTGGGTGTTCCGATAAGACCGTCCGTAAAGGCAGGAGAAACAACCGGGTCTGCAAGCTCCCAAATTTTGCCCTGAGGATCCTTAAAAGCACCGTCGCCGTAAACCATTACTTCAACGCACTTTCCTGTTTTCTCAAGAACACGCTTTTGCACGTCAAGAACCATATCTTTACAATCTCTGGGGAAGAGCTTAACCTTATCCTCTGTAGCTTTATTAGAGCCAAGGAGTCCGTAACGCTCGTTACAGCCGCTTCCGTTAACAGGTGCATTGAGTAGTTCGTCAAGACCGCATACGATTTTTGCGCCGGCAGCCTTGAGAATTCTCTTGGTACGTGCACGTGTGTGAATGTCGCAATTAATGATACAGTCGGTATAGTCGAGAATAGTCTTTGCCTGATTTGCAAAAATAATTTCAACTTCTGCGCCGCATGACTTAATAAGCTCACCGTAATACTCAACGTAATCAACACCGGTAAACTCATGCTTGTTCTCACCGAAAAGCTCACGGTAGCGTTCGAGAGAAAGAACGTCACTGTAGGGATTAATGCCTGCAGCATCAATCTTGTCAAGACTTACAAGCTCGTTTCCGACTTCATCTGAAGGATAGCTGAGCATAAGAACGATTTTCTTTACGCCCATTGCGATACCACGAAGGCAAATCGCAAAACGGTTTCTGGAAAGTATGGGGAATATAACACCAACGGTGTCGCCGCCGAGTTTATTCTTTACATCCTCTGCAATATCCTCAACACTTGCGTAGTTTCCTTGGCTTCTTGCAACAACAGACTCAGTAACCGCAATGACGTCTCTGTCACGAAGTTCAAAGCCCTCTGCCTCGGCTGCCTCAATTACGCTGTCTGCTACAATAGCCGCTATATTGTCACCCTCTCTGATAATGGGGCATCTGATACCGCGAGAAATCGTACCTACTCTGCGTTCCTTTTTTTCCATAATAATTGCTCCTTCCGTATAGAACAAAACTAAAATAAAAAATCGCAGTTGCTGAAAAAAACAACTACATCGCCATTTTAACACGATACTTTTATCGTGGCAAGATTTTTCATTAATTTTTTTAATCTTTCTTAAAAAATTTTTATATTTTGCTCTTTAAAATTTAAGAATCAAACCGTGACACCTCAGTCATGCCGCTCGTCTTTGTTATTCCAGCACTCACAGAATCTTGCCGCAAAAGCCGGTTCTTCTCCGCCCGCATAAAGATGAGAAATATCACCGAAAGAGCTCATCCTGAAGCTTGCAATCCCTTCTCTTCGCTCCTCGGTAACAATTGTCGTAACAGACGACGGTGCCGCACACATTCCGTGCCACAAAACCATTGTCGGGGCACCTATCAAATGAGAAAGCAAAACACATTCCACACCGAAATGACAAAACAGTGCAATCGTATCGTTATTTGCCTCTTTCACACGAAAAATATTGCCGTCGTGAACATATCCGTGCCGTTCAAGCAGCTTGTCCAGCCCTTCGGTAACACGCAGGTATTCTGCCTTTACGGAGGCCTCTTGCATTATCTCGTTATCAAGCCATTTCTTCCTGTCGTAAAAATCATCACACGAGGTCCAATCCTGAGGAAGCCAATCCCAGGCAACACTTCTTCGTTCCCTGTCGGGACGCTTTATTTCGGGCGCAAATTCACGTAGCCAATCACAAACGACAGCCTCTTTTCCAAACTGCTTAAGCGTAAGTGATGCGGTATCTCTCGCTCTTCCGAGCGGTGACACGTAAAACGCTTTTATATCAAGCTTTTTCAGTCTTTCCGCCAAAAGCTCTGCTTCCTTCCACCCTTTTTCCGTAAGGGAATCTATTTCATAATACGGGTCCGCATGTCTTATTATCAGCACTTTCATAAATATTTTACTCTCCTTTATCCGGCAAAAAATTAAAATACGTCGTTGCAATTTCAAGAACCTTCTCCGTTTCCCCACGCTTCTTGAAACGATGATCCGCTCCCTCAATAAATACAAGCTTTGAAGAAGGATTGCTCCTTGCAAATTTCTCCACGTCACTGGGCAAAACCAAGTCATCACACGTTCCGTGAATAATCAAAAATTCAGTTTCAAAATCACGGGAAATTATGTCGTTGTTTAAAAGTCCTTCGTAAAACGCAAAGTTTAAATTAATCTTACGCTCAAAGCCGCAACTGATTGTTCCTCTTTTCTTAAATTCTGTTGCATCCGTAAAAAGCACGCGTTTTAAAAGCACCTCTGCCATATTCACAGCAGGTGCACGCAAAACAATTTTTTCAAACCGACCGTTTATTTGTTCAAGCGAAAGCAACGTAACGTACGCTCCGAAGCTTGTTGCAAAAGCATACAGACAAGCTCCGTAAAACCTGCTTCTCGCCCACTTAACTACGGAAACAACGTCGCTTACACAATTTTTCACGGAAAGCATATCGTCAGAAGCCTCACTGCTACCGTGTGCAGGAAAATCAAAGCACAGCAACGCAGTGTTCACGTCACACACGTTTTCTGCAAGCAAAGAGAGCACACTGCTCTCCTTATCTCCCGCAAAGCCGTGCACTCCTACTATTAAATTCTTTATTTCATTCAGTCTTCCGCTGTCTTTATAATACAATTTACACGGAATAGAATACGCATCCCTGTTTATTTCAAAATAATCACTTTTAATCATATCAAAACTTACTTGCTCATATGTGCAATATGCACACGTACCATTTCTTCAATAGTGTACTTTCTGATTTTCTCCAAAGCATTGCGCCCCATTTTCTCACAAAGACTACTGTCATCAAGAAGTCTGCGAGCACACTCTGAATATGCCTCTCCATCCTCAGCAGGTACAACGTAACCATTCTCTCCGCAATCAATAAGCTCCGTTCCTGCTACGCATTTATCTGTCGTGATAACGGGAAGTCCACACGACATGGCTTCATTTACAACAAGGCCCCATGCCTCACCGCGTGTCATAAGCACAAAAATATCAGCAGCCTTGTAATACTTTCTTAAATCATCCTTATCCTTATGTGATACAAAATGCACGTTTTTCGCACCGTACTCATCACGCATTTTAATAAATTCTTCCGTAGGTTCGTCGCCCACAAGGTAAATACCTGTTTCGGAAAGAGATTTTGCATTCTTTATGACTGTATCAAAGCCCTTGCCGTATCCGCCCATGTACGAAAAGCGTCCCACACTTATTATTATCTTTTCCTCAAGCATTCCCAATTCTTCTCGAATAAACTTTTTCTCTTCTCGGGAAGGCGGACATTTTAAAACGTCACAGTCTCTTAAAGATGTAAAAGGATATCGTAAAAGCTTTTCCGGGGGAGCACCGTATGTAACGTAATAGCCGTCACTTGCAGCGGCAGTGCTGTAATATCCCTCGGCACCCGAAATAAAATGCTTTTTTATACGTTCCTTTAATCCTTTGCCGCTCTTGGCAACTGCGCCGTCACACTCCAGGTAATAGGGGATTTTTTTAAGCTTCATGTACTGTACTGCAATCATGCCCGTAGGAGAAGAAAGGTTAGCGCATATAATTTTATCAAAGCTCGGGTCTTTTACGTACTTAATGGCACCAAAGCTCAAAGCCGCATCCGTTCTCACGGAAAAACCGTTCAAAAAGATACCTTTAAACGTATCAAACTTGTAATTCTGCCAAGAAGAGTCTCTCTCATCAGAGGTGCATTTTTCAAACAAAACCGTCAAGTCGCAAAATTTTCCCAATTCATTAAAAAAATCTACACGGTACGGCGACGGTACATTTGTCATAAAAAGAACCTTCATAAAACTCCTCCTTTCGCAGAACATACATGAGTATTGTACACAATATACCGTTAAATTTCAAGTTTCTTATCAACAATAATGACGTTTTCCAAAATACAGAATATAACGGCGCGCTGTTGTTCGATATTTAAAGCCTTAATCATACTCTTTATGACAGAAGCTTTGTTGCACGAAAAAGACGGAGAGAAGAAGTCTTCCGATAGAAAATAATTTTCTTTCGGCTCGTAAGCCCTTTTCCTTAACAGCTCCAGTTCATGGGAAAGTTTCTTTATTCCTAACGATATTGCATCAGCGGCAGAACTGCCCTTTGTCTGAGCAAGGGCATCATAAAGCTTTTGCAGTGCAATCTCCTTTTCAAGAATTTCTCGGCGTGGCCGTGCCTCAAAGCCTTCTGCGTACTCTGAAAAACTTTGTTCAATTTTACGTCGTGCTTCCCGGGGGAGCCTGCTTGCTGCCTCTGCAAGCCTTTGCGAGGCAGCATCGATGACAAAGTCATCGAGCGGCTCGCCCCTAACGTGTTCGGGCGGGCGGCAGGTG
>JAZPZG010000055.1:0-11684 GCA_045544575.1 Clostridia bacterium | reverse complement strand
TCAACTCATTTCAGAAAGGGAAAAGTATCTTTTTCACATCTACAAAATCGCTTGTTGTTTTTTCTGCCGTAGAAACGGCGAAACCCCCGATAAAATCGGGGGTTTCTTGGGCTACATCTTTTTTGTAGCCTTTTGATGGTGGAGGCGGCGGGAATCGAACCCGCGTCCGAAACCATCTAAACACAAACCTCTACGAGTGTAGCCAATGAATTTAAAGGATTTCCCGCAAAGAAACACCCGTTGGCAGGTGCGTCAATGCAGTAGCTTCATAATGCCGAGCAGCTGCAAAGCTTAGGCTGCTCCGTTCACACCGCTAACCTGCGCGGTGTCGGGTCCGAGTTACTGACGCCGCTTGCCGCAGGCTCGGAGAACCTGCGGGGCGACGAGGCCGCTTAGGCAGCCTGAAGTGCTAAATTATCGTTAGCGTTTAAATTTAAATTTCCCGTTTTTTAAAGAGGCCAACGAGAATCCTCTACTCGCTATTCATGCCTCGACAACCCCGTCGAAACCTTTACGCCCCCAAAAGCCGCATTAAAATTCAAAGTCATTTAAGCTTTTGCGGTAGTGATTAGTATACCAATAAAAACACCTTTTATCAAGTGGTTTTTATTTCAATTATATTATCGTCTTTGCGATTTAATTATATTCCCGCACGCATGGTTTCCGTTATTTTAATATATCAATCCATTCTCCGTTTTCCTTATAAAAAAACAGTTCTGAAAGCTCGTCCTCACAAAAAATTTTAAGCATTATATCCATTCCGTCGGAAAGTTTAAGCTTGGGCATATCCTTTAATGGAGTCCACCAAACCTTTCCTTCGCTTGAAGAAACAAGCTCACCTTGGTAGGAATTGGTTTTGTATAGAAGAACAACGTATCTTGAACCATCGTCTTGCACCCAATCCTTAATGCCGCACATGCGAAGATTTGAAACCGTAAGCCCCGTTTCCTCATAAACCTCTCTTATTACTGACTCCGAAAAGCACTCACCCTTTTCAACGTGACCGCCCGGAAACGTAACACCCGGCCAATCGGGATTCAGACGGTCTTGGACAAGCACGTTGCCTGAGTTATCATATATCATGCACATATTTGTGAATATTGCCGTTTCAGTTCTTTCCATGGTTCAACCTCCGTAAAAATTTAACTTATAAACGCCGCCGAAGTGAATGTTCCTCGGCGGCGGTACTTCAAACTGCATTATAAAAATTATTTTTCTTTTTTGCTTTTGATTTTATCTTTCAGGAAGAAGTGATAAACCACTATAGCAACAAAAATCACAACGAGCACAGCAAATACAGCCCACTTGTAATATTCAAGCACGTCAAGGATTTTTTCCCAATTGGTGCCGAGCATGTTTCCGCAGAATACTAAAATAGTATTCCAAACAGTAGAACCCATTAAAGTAAAAGCAGTGAATTTAGCAAAACTCATGTGACAGGTTCCCGCCGGAATCGAAATAAGGCTTCGTACAATGGGCACACAACGGCAAATAAGAACGGATGCTTCTCCGCGCTTTTCAAACCAGGTAACCGCCTTGGAAATATCCTCACTCTTCAAGCGCAGTATCTTTCCGATTTTTCCGTCAACAATTCGCGAAAGACGGGCTTCGTCAAAAAATCTTCCTACCAGGTACAACAAAATAGCACCGCTGTAAGCACCAAGTGTAGCTGCAACAATTACCCACGGTATCGAAAGAGAATTTCCCGAAGCACTTACACCCTCTGCTGTAAGTGCACCGCCCAGACCCAAAATAACCTCGGACGGGATAGGCGGAAAAATATTTTCAACCGCAATTAACAGAGCTATAATAATATAACCCCAAAAGCCCGCATCTGCGCAGGTGTTAAGCACGTTTCTTATTATTTCTTCCAAAAAATCAAACATTTTGCCTCCAAATCAGTAATCGATACTTAAATTTATTTTAGATATGCCTAAGAACAGCATTCCGCCGAGATACGTCAGCATAGGTCCTGCCCAACGATATACGTAAATACTTAAAATACTCTCGGAAACGATAGCAGTAACAACTGTGCCGACAATAAAAATCAGTGCAAAGGCACTCACAATCGCCCACGTGATTACTCTGCTGTTAGAAAACTCAAGACCCTTTATAATGTATTCAACAAGCTTTGCAGTTATTAAAACGGCAATACCGCCTAACAAAAACGAAGCTACGTATGAAACACCGACAAATATACGGGAAAACGCTTCCTCGGTCAATCGAAGAGCCTCAACTCCATTGGACCTCAAAAGCTTTGCCATCAGCATATATACGGTTTTATACGATGCAATATTAATAAAAAACATATCCAAAGCAAATAAAGCAACCGCAACAACCGCAAAAATCTTTCTGGCGTTTCCTGTAACAGGGGCAGCGTGGACGTCATTGTTTTTCTCGCCTAACACGTCGCTTAGGGCTGAATGAATTCTGCTTCTGTAGTCGGGAGCATCGGAATTTTTTTCTATTGTTGCCTCAAGCTTTGCAAGCTTGGCATCAATGACCTTCTTATCGCTCTCTACAAAGCCGTCAGTCGATGATTTCTCATGAATCTCAGGCACCGCAAAAAGAGGTGTGTTTTCCGTTTGAAACTCATCCACTGTCTCTGTATTTGCATTCTCTTTTTCTGCTGTCTCAGCGGCGGCCTTAGTCTCTGCCTCAAAACGTGCTTTTTCTTGGGCTTCTGCCTCTGCTTTTGCCTTAGCCTCCGCTTCAAGGCGTGCTTTTTCTTGGGCTTCTGCCTCTGCTTTCGCCTTAGCCTCCGCTTCAAGGCGTGCTTTTTCTTGTGCTTCTGCCTCTGCTTTCGCCTTAGCCTCCGCTTCAAGGCGTGCTTTTTCTTGGGCTTCCGCTTCTGCTTTTGCCTTAGCCTCTGCCTCAAGGCGTGCTTTCTCTGCCGCCTCGTATTCTTCTACTATATCGTTTACGGGAACCGTATTATTGAGCTGTTTTTTAGCCCAAGCGTAGTCGTCACTATCCTCATCAAGAATAGAAAAGAAAAATGAGAAGTCATCCTGTGAAACCTCAACTGTTTCCTTCGGAGAATCTGCCTCGACAGATTTCTCGGTTGCATCAGAAGGCTCACTGTCAGCTCCGTTAACCGCTTCGACTTCAACGGCATTGCTTTCGGCCATATCGTCGGAAGTGCTTTGTTGCGTATTTATTTCTTCAGAACCGGACTCTTCGTTATCAACGGGAGTTTTCGCTTCTTTGTCCTCCAAAACCATGCCATCTCCTTACTGTTTTTCTTTCGTAATGCTTTTACACGCATATATACTATTTAAACAAAAATTTTAAAAAAAAGCAAGCACAGAATAGGGAAATATGCTAATCTACATAAAAATCCTCTATTCTGTGCGTAAAATCAAACTAATCTATACATTGAAACTACAGAAATCAATCTGCACAAACCCTTTTACGGGTCATTGATATCATTGAGGCATTATCATTCCGAAACCGCCGTCCTTACGTCTGTAAACAGTGCATAACTTATTTTCATCGGAATTAAAGAACATATAGAACTCATGTCCCAAGACTTCCATGTTGAGGATAGCATCCTGAACAGACATAGGCTTCATTTCGTAGGTTTTAGTTCTTACCAGCTCGTACTGATCCTCTGCGGGAAGCTCTGCCGCAACAGGAGCTTCATGAGATCTCTTCTTGCTGAGCAGCTTATCTTTATGCTTTGCCATGCGGCGCTCCATTATATCTATAGCACTGTCAAAAGCGGCAATCACACCGAGCTTGTCGGAAGCCTCCGCACGAAGCTGATAACCATAATAAGGAAGAGTAAGCTCTACCTTAAAACCGATTTTTTCTTCTCTGATTTTAACAGAAAAAACAGCCTCGTCGCCATCGGTAAAATATCTCGAAAATCTCTGCTCGATTTTCTTTTCCATGACAGCTTCGTCTTTACCGTAAACAGTCGCATTCTTCGCATTAATCTTAACTAACATAACTAAACCTCCCTTTTCAATCGGATTCGATTGGCTCGATCCGTCGATAAAATATAGCAGAAACCAAGCGGCTTGATATAATCAAACTGCCTATGGTTCGGGTGGGTTACGCTGCCCGTTATTTCGTCTCATCACCTCTTTTTCTTTATTTTAACATAGAGAAAAAGATAACGCAAGTATTTTTTAGGCGAGCTTATTTTGTAAGCTTTTCCTTTTCATATTGCAGCATGTACAAACCGTAATAACGGCCTTTTTTCTTCAAGAGTTCGAAATGACTGCCCTGTTCCTCTATTTTTCCGTGGGAAAGAACAATGATGTTATCTGCATGCTGAATGGTAGACAATCGGTGCGCTACTATAAGCATAGTGCCTATATTCATCATTTTTTCAAGAGAATCCTGAATCAAAAGCTCTGTTTCGGTGTCGATATTGGCGGTAGCTTCATCAAGAATCATAACCTCGGGCTTATGTATTATCGTACGCGCAAATGACAACAGCTGGCGCTGTCCCGCAGAGAAATTGTTACCTCTTTCTCTTACCTCTTCATCAAGTCCGTCCTTAAGCTTATCTATAAAATGATTTGCGTTTACGTAGCGGCAGGCCTCTCTTATCTCATCGTCGCTTATGTTCTCCTCACGGAGAATTATATTACTTCTGATAGTTCCGGAGAACAGGAAAACGTCCTGCAGCATTTGACCGAAATGACGGCGCAAAGAGGATATCTTGATTTTGCGAATATCAATTCCGTCAATAAGAATTTGGCCCTTTTGTATATCGTAATTACGACATATAAGAGAAAGAATCGTCGTTTTTCCCGAACCGGTAGAGCCTACAAAGGCAACCGTCTCATTTGCCTTTACCTTAAAAGAAACGCCTTTTAATACCCACTCGCCCGGAACGTATGCAAACCAGACGTCCTTAAACTCAATATTTCCCTCTACCGAGTCAAGCTCTATTGCATCATCCTCATCGACAACTTCGGGCACAATATCAAGCAGGGAAAAGATTTTTTCACCCGAAGCAAAGGCAGATTGCAACCAATTGAACTGCTCCGCAAGGCTCTGTATCGGGTTAAAAAACCTTGATATATACATATAAAACGCAACCAATGTTCCGCTGCTGAAAGTTTGTCCGAAAACGTTGACATTGTCAATATATCCTCTTGCGCCCAGATAAAACAGACACAAAACCGAGGATATGTACAGCATATAAACCAACGGTCTGAAAATACCGAAAACGAAAATCTGCTGATGCTTTGCTTTGCCCAAAGCTGCGTTTTTGCTGTCAAAATCAGCCTTTTTCTTTTCCTCTCTGTTGAAAATCTGAATAATTTTCATACCCGACAAATTCTCGGAAAGAAAGGTGTTGATATCCGTAGTTCCGTCTTTTACTCTGCGGTATGCTCTTCTGGAAAACTTTCTGAAGATAACCGTAAACAATACAATAAACGGTACGAAACATAAAACCATCAGTGTGAGGGCATAGTTAATGCACAGCATTGCTGCAAGTACGCCTATTATTATAAAGCAGTTCTTTACGAGATTTACCAGAATATTGGTAAACATCATTGAAATAGCATTCGTGTCATTCGTAACACGTGTAACCAATTTTCCTACGGGAATTGAGTTTAACTGAGAATGTGAAAGACTCTCAACATGTACAAACAAATCCTCGCGAATATTCGAAACGATTTTTTGTCCCGTCTTTTGCAAAACTATTGCCTGTATGTAGGTACATATTAACGACACAAGAAGTATTCCCGCATATACGGCAACAAAAGCCCACAGTCTGCTGAGTTCAAAGTCATCTTTTATCATTTCCTCGATTCTTCCTATCAGCATCGGAGAAATAATTTCATACGCAATTGAAAAGAGCATCACTGCGCCTACAAGCACAAAGTTTTTGGCGTAGGGCCGTGCGTATTTCAACAATCTTTTAATGATTTCGGAGTCCTTCATGTTTCGGTCAAAGCCGATAGCAGTCTTTTTATCCTTCATCGTAACATAAGCTACAATAAATATTATTGAGAAAATCCCCAGTAACGCTCCTACAAATATTAACGGATAATACTCATACATTGCCATCACCTTCACTTTCTGCATCAAGACGCTGAAGCTCCACCATACTCTTATATTCCTGACAGTTTTCGCAGAGCTCCGCATGTGTTCCGACTGCAATCACTTTTCCGTCCTCGATAAAAATTATCTTGTCCATCCTCTCAACAGTGGTGATTCTGTGAGCAATCAGTATTGTAGTTTTTCCCTTGCGTTCTGTTCTTAAATTATCAAGAATGGCTTTCTCGGTCTTTGTATCGACAGCAGACACCGAGTCATCCAGTATGAGAATCGCCGCATTTTTCATAAGCGCTCTTGCAATTGAAATTCTTTGCTTTTGACCGCCTGAAACGGTAACGCCTCGCTCACCCAAGACGGTTTTATAGCCGTCGGAAAAATCTTTTATATTATCGTGAACGTCGGAAAGCTTTGCTGCACGCATTACCTCTTCAATGTCTTCGGTTTCAGCGGCAAAGGCAATATTATTTTCTATTGTATCACTGAAAAGGAAATTATCCTGCGGTACGTACGCCGCAAACTGCCTTACGGTCTTAATCGGAATTTTGTTTATATCAATTCCGTCAAGAAAGATACTTCCGTCGGGTACGTTGTACGTACGTAAAATCAAATCTACTACCGTAGTCTTGCCGGCACCTGTTTTTCCTATAATACCGACGTTTTCGCCTGCCTTTATTTCAAAAGAAACGTTATCAAGAACGTCGTAATCACCATCCGGATAGCGGAAAGTCAAATTTTTAAATTCAATATTTCCTTTTATTTCTTTAATGTCACAGACATCGTCTGCATCCTTTACGTCGGGCTTTGAATCAAGAAGCTCGCCTATTCTTTTAAGCGAAGCCTTGCCTCTTGACTGCATCTCAATAAGCTGAGATATTGCCATTACCGGCCATACTATTGACGTAAAATATCCTATAAATTCTACAAGCTCGCCTGCGTTAAAAACACCCTTGTACACAAGATAACCGCCGTAACCCAATATAACACATATAACGGATTCCACGAAAAGCGTTACCGATATGTTAAGCACGGTAGATGCCTTTGTGTACGCAACATTTGCATTTTCGTTCTTTTTATTAAGCCATCTGAAAGCCATCAGCTCTTTGAACTCCTTGACAAAAGCCTTTATAACAGCAATTCCCGAAAAGCTCTCTTGTGAAAAGTCTGACAAGTCAGAGAACGCAGCCTGTCTAACCTCCCATTTTTTCATCATGTATTTACCTACAACTGTTCCCACAAGAAGCAATAAACCCATCGGAACAAGTGAAAACAGAGTTAAAAGCATATTCATACGCCACATTTTCATTATGGCAAGAACGCCCAAAAACAATGCATCGCAGAACATGAGAATACCGGAGCCGAAGCAATCCTGCACGGTTTCAAGATCATTCGTAAAAAGCGACATAAGATTACCGACTTTATTTACTTGATAATATTGCTGTGAAAGCTCCTTGCAGTGGTCAAACATTCTTCCGCGCAAGTCCGTTTCAACCCTTATTCCCGAGCCGAAAAAGCAAATTCTCCACGCAAAACGTCCGATTACCATAGCAATGATAATTACAATCATAGGTCTGCAAACGTAATCAAGCAGAAAATCAACATCAAATTTCATAAGACTTTCGGTACCGCCTTCATTTACAAGCACCGAACCGTCATTTATACCGTTGACAACGAGTCTGTAAAGCTCAGGTACCTTCAGCTGAAAATAGTCCACTGCAATCAATGCGATAATTCCCAAAAGCAATACCCATGAATATTTTAAATAATACCGATTTATGTGTTTTCCGAAAATCAAAAACAAGACTCCCTTTTGTAAAAAAATTGCAGATACGCATACACGCGCACCTGCAATTTTATCATTCTTTTTTTACAAAATCAATTACCTTTGCAAACTCCTCTGAAAGACCTTATCCAACCAGATAATACAGTCCGTCGGTAAGAGTCTTCGTCGTAGATGTTGTCACGGACACAGAAGCACTTGAACCGTAAGTCGCATTATTATATGCAAGAACACAGTAATTCTGACTGTTCTTCGTTATTTTAAGAACGGCTGTTTCAACACCGTCAATCGTTACGGTAACGTAAGAAGACGTTGATGTAGAAATGTTCTGTGTTTTTACCGTATTGCCGGAAGCGCCGGTAGGAGCCTGATTCATGCCGCTGCAACCCACTGTAAGCAAGAAGCCGCCGCTGAAGGTAAATGATCCGTCAAAGTCCAAAACGCCGTTACCGCCGCTTGAAGGACCTTGTGCAAATACCGCACCGCCCGTCATCGTTATATTACCGTTAGAATCAAGGCCGTCGCCTCCCGCATTGAAATATATTACGCCGCCGGATATGGTTACCTTTGCAGAAGTGGTTCCGTTACCGTTGATTGCATCATCACTTGAAGTGATGTTCAGTTTTCCGTCCGCAAAATCAATTGCAGGTGCTTCAACACCCTCATAAGATTTTACAACAGTGATATCTCCTCCCGAAACGTTCAGCGTACTGTCTGCATGAACACCGTCGTCATCACTTGAAAGAGAAAGCGTTCCGCCGGTTATGGTAATTACACCCGTACCGTAAGTTACACCGTCTTCAAAAAGGACGTCGTTATTTGCATGGATGGCATCATCGTGTGCGTTGATTGTAATTGTTCCGCCGCTTATTGTAATGCTGTTATCTGCCTTAATGCCCTTGCAGGAATATTCCGCAGCGTTTGTGTTTCCGCTGTCAGCACCTCCCATGCCGGGCTGCGTTGACTGTGTTGTATAATCAGTCCACGTAAAAGAAATAGTTTTCGCCGTTGCATCGGAGCTTGAATATGCAAGTGTATCGTAGGCACTGTTAATTGCCTGAACGTCTGTACAGAACGTGTAGTCACTGCTTTGTCCCGCAGTCTGCGAAGAGCTGTACGCAAACACTTGAAGCCGGGCTGCGGAGGAAGGAACGTCACAGGAATAATATACGTAATTTCCGGAGGTAGTATTCTGTGACATTGTTGCCCAGGAATATGTGCCGTCATCCAAAGTAAATCTTACAGAATATTTATAGGAGGCATAAGAAAAACTTGATGAAGAGCTTCCGGGACGTCCTCCGCCGCTGCTTCTTGTGGAAAACCGCAAATACAATACTGATGAGTTTGTAACACTGACATCACCGGAATACTCAGAGTATGCCTCTGTATACGCGTTTATTGTACCGCCGCTTATTACTACGTCATACGAAGCATCAATTGCGTCGCAGGCTGCATAAACATTAATCGTTCCGTCAAGTATCGTTATAATTCCCCTTTGCTTTCCCGAAGAGGAAACATCGGTTCCTTCCGTTTTGATACCATCGCCTAAGGTCGAAACTGCTGTAATCGTACCTGACTCAATTGTTACCGAATCATTGCCCTTTAAAGCATTGTTCGGAGCTTTTACGTTAAGCGTAAGATTTTTGATCGTAAGGTCATCTTTAGTTGCAATACCGTTGTTGTAGGTGCCTTCTACGTTAAGGGTACCTTTTCCTTTTATTTCAAGATCGGCACATGCATAAATTGCTCCGCCCGTAGCCGTAGTCATATCCTCGGTAGTTCTTGTATCTTCAATATGGTTTTCCGTTCCGCTTTTTGCACTGATTTCTACCTTGTCGGCACTCGCAACGTAAATCGGATGCGAAACAGACGAGCTTATGTTAACTCCTCTTAGATTTAAATAAACCTTATCCGTATCGGGAGCCTCTACGATAATACTGTTGTCGGTAAGTGTACCGCTGATATCGTATTCACCCGCGCCTGTGATATAAACGTCTGCATTGTCTGCTACATATACGTAACCGTTATTATTGTTTATAACAGTGCCCTCATCAGACAATATAATTTCCGTATTAGCGGTACTGTCGTAGTCCACATCGGGAACAGCCGTTACAACAGGTGCCTCGGTTGCGGCAGGTGCTTCCGTAACTGTAGGTGCATCTGTAACTGTAGGTGCTTTCGTAGGCTGTGCGGATGCTGTAGGTGCAGGAGAAGCAGATTCCCCGAAACCGTTTTCTTCTGTAGCAGACGGTTCGTTCGTCACAGGAGCCGAGGTATTTTCGTTATCCGGAACAGAAGTCGTACTCTCTGTAGCAACCTCTCCCGGAATCGGAGTGTGCGTTGCAAGCGGATACAGCACGGAGTTCACCAAAAACCTTCTTATTGCAACAACGTCTGCCATATTGATTTTTCCGTCCGCTGTCACGTCTGCCGCCGCTTGGTTGTCCATCGGATATTCTTCGCCGTTAACCAAGAATCTTCTTATTGCAACAACGTCTGCCATATTGACCTTTTCGTCAACATTAACGTCGCCTACTATGTAATCTGCCTGCTGAGTTTCGGCATTGCTCACCGGTCCGCCAATTCCGACAAACTGAGTTGTAAAAATTGCAAGCATCAACAATACTGCAAGCGCTTTTTTTCCTTTGTTGATGACACTTTTTCGTGTCAAAGTTAAATTATACATTTTTCTACCCCTTCTTTAATTTAACCCGTATAAAATTTTATTTCAAACCGCTTTTTGCGATTAATCAATACTCGTTTACCACACCGCCTGTAATGAGCACGTCATATGAAGCATTAAGTGCCTTGCCGGCTGCGTGTATGTTTACGGTGCCACCGCTTATCATTATAATTCCTCTTTGTTTTCCTGAGGATGAAACGTCGGTGCTCTCGGTCTTTATGCCGTCACCCTGCGTTGAAACCAGAGTAAGCGTACCCGACTCAACCGTAACGGAATCATTTCCCTTTAATGCGTTATTTAGAACAGTAACGCTGAGCGTAAGATTTTTAACGGTAAGGTCATCCTTTGTGGCAACACCGTTGTTGTAAGTACTCTCAATGCAGAGAGTACCTTTTCCCTTAAGCTCCAAATCACATTTTGCATAAATTGCGGCGCCCGATGCCGTACTCATGTCGTCTGTAGTTCTGTTGTCGTATATGTAATTTACGGTGCCGTTTTTAGAGCTTATCTCAACCTTGTCTGCGCTTGCAATATATATCGGATGATACAACGCAGAGCTTATCGTTACACCCCTTAAATTCAAATAAACCTTGTCCGTTTCAGGGGCTTCAACGATAATGCTGTTATCCGTAAGCGTTCCGTAAATATCATATTCTCCCGCTCCCGTGACGTAAACATTGCCGTTTTGTATTGAAACAAAGCCGTTATTATTACTCACAGACGTCCCATTGTCCGATAAAAAGATTTCAGTACTCAAGCTGCTGTCATACGGCGCCTCCGTTGCAGGTACCGCAGTAGGAGCTACAGTAGGCTTCTCGGTAGGTTCTGCCGTCGGAGCTTCTGTTGGGCTCTCTGTAGGCTCTGGTGTGGGAGCTTCAGTGGGTTTCTCTGTAGGCTCTGCCGTCGGAGCTTCAGTAGGCTTCTCTGTAACTTTTTCTGTAGGCTCTGCCGCGGGAGCTTCAGTGGGTTTTTCTGTAGACTTCTCTGTAAGCTCTGCCGTGGGGGCTTCCGTGGGATTCTCCGTAGGTTCTGTCGTGGGAATTTCCGTGGGTTTCTCCGTAGTTTTTTCTATAGGCTTCTCTGTAGGCTCTGCCGTGGGAGCTTCAGTGGGTTTCTCCGTAGGTTCTGTCGTGGGAGCCTCAGATACATCCTCAGTCACTTCTGCAATAGGGGATGGCGTAACCTCTGCACAAACCT
>JAZPZG010000054.1:0-15833 GCA_045544575.1 Clostridia bacterium | reverse complement strand
CGGTGGTACGAACCTTAAGAGTTCTGAACTCATCAGCCCAATCCATGATACGGCCGAATTCGCCAGCGATTTCAGCGTCAACGGTCGGGATAATACCGTCATAAATGTTTCCGGTAGAACCGTCGATGGAGATATAGTCGCCTTCGCCGTAGGTCTTACCTGCGAGGGTGATCTTCTTGTTCTCTTCATGCATATTGATGTCGCCGCAACCGGATACACAGCAGGTACCCATACCACGAGCAACAACGGCAGCGTGAGAGGTCATACCGCCACGAACGGTCAGGATACCCTGAGATGCCTTCATACCGGTGATGTCCTCGGGAGAGGTCTCCAGACGTACGAGAACTACCTTCTCGCCGCGGTTGTTCCACTCCTCAGCGTCCTCAGCGGTGAATACGATCTTACCGCAAGCGGCACCGGGGGATGCGCCAAGACCGCGTCCCATGGGAGTAGCAGCCTTAAGAGCCTTTGTATCGAACTGGGGATGGAGAAGTGTATCAAGGTTACGAGGATCGATCATAGCAACAGCCTGCTTCTTGTCGATCATGCCCTCGTCAACGAGGTCACAAGCAATCTTGAGGGCAGCCTTTGCTGTTCTCTTACCGTTTCTTGTCTGGAGCATATAGAGCTTTCCGTCTTCAACTGTAAACTCCATATCCTGCATGTCTCTGTAGTGATCCTCGAGGATAGCACAAACCTTCTTGAACTCTGTAAATGCTTCGGGGAACTTCTCTGCCATCTCAGCGATAGGCATAGGAGTACGAACACCGGCAACAACGTCCTCGCCCTGTGCGTTTGTGAGGAACTCACCCATAAGTCCCTTTTCACCGGTAGCGGGGTCACGGGTAAAGGCAACACCGGTACCGCAATCATCGCCCATATTACCGAAAGCCATCATCTGAACGTTAACGGCTGTACCCCAAGAATAAGGAATATCGTTGTTACGACGGTAAACGTTAGCACGGGGGGTGTCCCATGAACGGAATACGGCCTCAACAGCGCCCATAAGCTGCTCCTTAGGATCAGAGGGGAAATCCTTACCGATCTTAGCCTTGTACTCAGCCTTAAACTGTGTAGCAAGCTCCTTAAGATCGTCAGCGGTAAGCTCGATATCCTGCTTAACGCCCTTAGCTTCCTTCATCTCGTCGATAAGCTGCTCGAAGTATTTCTTACCAACCTCCATAACAACGTCGGAGTACATCTGGATAAATCTTCTGTAGCAGTCGTAAGCCCAACGGGGATTGTTAGACTTAGCAGCCATAACCTCTACAACCTCTTCGTTAAGACCGAGGTTAAGAATGGTATCCATCATACCGGGCATGGATGCTCTTGCACCTGAACGTACGGAAACGAGAAGAGGGTTCTCCTTGTCACCGAATTTCTTTCCGGTAATACCTTCCATCTTGTCGATGTATTCCATGATCTGTGCCTGGATTTCATCATTGATCTTTCTGCCATCTTCATAGTACTGTGTACAAGCTTCTGTTGTAACAGTAAAACCCTGAGGTACGGGAAGACCGATTTTGGTCATCTCTGCAAGGTTTGCGCCCTTACCGCCGAGGAGCTCACGCATTTTTGCGTCGCCTTCTGAGAAAAGGTAAACATACTTGTGACTCATCTTGTAAAAAACCTCCTAAAATAATTAGAAATTAAATAATATATGCAATATATTATATCAACTAAATATAATACATTGTTTTCAATTAATATGCAAGTCTTTCTGCGAACCAATTTTCAAGTTCGTCGATTTTTATTCTGACCTGCTCCATTGAATCTCTGAATCTTATCGTTACCGACTGATCCTCTAAAGACTCAAAATCAAACGTTACACAGAACGGTGTTCCTATTTCATCCTGTCTTCTGTATCTCTTACCGATACTTCCGGTCTCATCGAACTCGCAGTTGAAATTCTTTGCAAGCTTCTCATAAACCTTCATTGCATCGCCGGAAAGCTTCTTTGAAAGAGGAAGCCCAGCAGCCTTTACGGGTGCAAGTGCGGGATGGAATCTCAGAACAGTTCTTACGTCACCCTCTGCAACCTCTTCCTCGTCATATGCCTCGCAAAGGAATGCAAGAGTAACTCTGTCAGCACCCAAAGAAGGCTCGATAACGTAAGGAACGTACTTTTCATTGGATTCGGGATCGAAATATGACATATCCTCTTTTGAAAACTCGATATGCTGCTTAAGGTCGTAATCGGTACGGTCTGCAATACCCCAAAGCTCGCCCCATCCGAACGGGAACAAAAATTCAAAATCGGTTGTTGCCTTACTGTAGAAAGCAAGCTCTTCCTGTGAATGGTCGCGAAGTCTCAGATGCTCATCCGGAATACCAAGGTCAAGCAACCATTTGTGGCAGTACTCTCTCCAATAAGAGAACCACTCGAGGTCAGTTCCGGGTTTGCAGAAAAACTCAAGCTCCATCTGCTCAAACTCTCTTGTTCTGAAAGTAAAGTTTCCGGGAGTAATTTCATTACGGAAGGACTTACCTACCTGACAAATTCCGAAAGGTACTTTCTTTCTCGTCGTTCTTTGAACGTTTTTAAAGTTAACAAAAATACCCTGTGCAGTCTCAGGTCTTAAGTAAATTTCAGCCTGCGAATCCTCGGTAACGCCCTGGAAAGTCTTAAACATCATATTAAACTTTCTGATGTCCGTAAAATCGCTCGCTCCGCACTGAGAACACGTAACCTTGTTTTCTTTGATATACTCGGTAAGCTTGTCATTGGACCAACCGTCCACCTCGATTGAAATACCGTTTTCCTTATTCCAGTCCTCAATAAGCTTGTCTGCTCTGTGTCGTGCTTTACATGCCTTACAGTCAAGAAGCGGATCATTGAAACCGCCAACGTGACCGGAAGCAACCCAAACCTGAGGATTCATAAGAATCGCACAGTCAACACCTACGTTATAGGGACTTTCCTGAACAAACTTCTTCCACCAAGCTTTTTTTACGTTATTTTTAAGTTCAACGCCGAGCGGACCATAGTCCCAGGCATTTGCAAGACCTCCGTAAATTTCGGAACCTGCATACACAAAGCCTCTGTTTTTCGAAAGAGCGACAATACGCTCCATAGTCTTTTCCACTGCCATATAAAAATCAACCTTTCCGGCACAGCCGATAATTTTCTCCGCACATTACTCAGACTGCGGCTACGTTGCGTGAGTACTCAACCTTTCCTTCGTAAAGCTCATAAACAGCAGTCGGAACCGGTTTAACATGCTCCAATTCAAGAGTAAACGTCTTATCGCCTTCTTTTATGGGCTTTGCGATATCGGTAAGCTGTCTTGCTCTTTTTGCAACAACCATTACTAACGTAAAGCGGCTGTCAACACAATCCAAAAGTTTAGCTATCTCAGGCTCAATCATTTTTTCTCCTCCTAATTAACAAAACATAATCACAATTTATATTTATCAGCGTACTCGCTGATATGCAATTGCTTTTCCAAAATATCCATACAATTTGAGGTTTTAAACTCAGAAACAGAATCAATACCGTTTCCTGTAAGCTCTGCTTTTAATATATCAAACAACTGCTCAACGGCAACGGTTTCCTTATCATTAACCACCACATAGTCAAAATCTTTAAATTTAGGCATCTCATCATGAATAGCAAAAGCAAGGCGCTTCTCAATTTCTTCGATACCTTCGCGATTTCTGTTTATAAGTCTGTGTTTTAGTTCCTCAACGGAAGGTGGCAAAACAAACACGGTCACCGCCCTGTCTCCGTACATTTTCTTGATGTTTACCGCACCGGGAACCGTAATATCCAACGCTATGTTTTTTCCGGTTGCAAGACTTTTTTCAACACCCGAGAACAACGTACCGTACTTATGACCCTGATACATGTCCCATTCTATAACGTCACCTGCTTCGATAAGTCTTTCAAACTCCTCGGGAGTCTTATAATAATATGAAACACCCTCGGCCTCTCCAACTCGCATATCCCGTGTGGTAGCAGAAACAGAATATCTTAAATTCTCGTCTTCTTTTACCATCGTTCCGAGTAAAGTACCTTTGCCTACACCTGAGGGTCCGGAAATAACGAACAATATGTTGGAATTCATAAGGACTTTACCTCCTTGCCGCTGTTCTTCTTCGTATCTTTAGCTTCGTCATCCACTCTTCCGAGAAGTGTTTCGGGATGAAGTGATGACAAAACCACGTGGTCGCTGTCCGTAATAATAACTGCCTTTGTTTTCCTGCCGTAAGTAGCGTCAATACATCTTGCACAATCCTTGCTCTCTTGAACAAGTCTCTTGATAGGTGCGGAGTCAGGACTCATAACAGCAATAATTCTTTCTGCAGCAACAGAATTACCGAATCCGATATTTATCATCTTCAAACGACATCACCCCTTCACTAAGCAAATAAACATACAGCAATTACTCTATGTTCTGAATCTGTTCTCTAAGCTTCTCGATTTCACTCTTAAGCTCTATAACGGCAGAAGTAATTTCTCCGTCTCCGGCTTTAGAACCAATCGTATTAACCTCACGGTTAAGCTCCTGGACAAGAAAATCCATTTTTCTTCCTACAGGCTCACTTGAGTTAAGCATTTCCCGCATTTGTGCAACGTGACTTTTAAAGCGTGCAATTTCTTCGTCAACGTTACATCTATCCGCAAAAATTGCTATTTCAGCAGCTAATCTTTGAGGATCGGGAATTCCGTCTTGGCCCATGAGCTCTGCAACACGATTCTTTAATTTCAAAGCATACTCCTCGGGGACCTTAGCAGCCTTAACTTCCACAGAAGAAAAAATCTTCTCCATGCTATCTAAAATAGCAGTCAAAACCGATTTCATATTAGCACCCTCGGCAAGCCTCATTGCACAAAGGTTTTCAACGGCTTGTTCAACAGAAGGAAGTAACTCGTTCCACACCTCATCTTCGCTGCGTTCAACGGGTTCAAGCTTAAAAACATCGGGCATCGCAAAAACAGATGTTGCCTGACCGTTAAAAGGCACGCCGCAAACCTCAGACACTTTTCTCAGTGCACTAAAATATTCATTTGCGAGGCCGTCATCAAACTTAACGATTCTGGAGCCTGACTGTGAAGGTTTAAAATTTATGAAAACGTCAACCTTTCCCCTTTTCAGTCTGCTCTGTATGATTTTCTTTACAGGTTCCTCAAAGGCCATGAAGTCCCTGGGTGAACGAACAGTGATATCCGTGTAACGATTATTAACGGTTTTCACTTCAACGGTATAGACACCGTTTTCCGTTTCATTAACACCCTTTCCGAAGCCTGTCATACTGCTGATCATTTTTAGCTGTCCTCTTTTAGCAAATAATTTCGTCGCTCTGTAAATCAATACAGAGTATCGACAGCTATATTTTACCACAAATAATGTCAATTTCAAGAAATATTTATCCTTACCCGCTATTATTTTTGATGAAAGTATATTATAGGTAAGCAAAACACAACGAAAAGCATTAGAAATCAAGGGTTTATTCTTGACTTTTACATCATAGCGCATTATTATATATAATGTTGTTTTATACACAATTAAGTTTTAGTTTTAATTATATCTCGGAGGTTAAAAATATGTTGTACAAAAGCACGCGCGGCGGAACGTCCGGACTTAGCTTCTCCGAAGCAGTACGTATAGGTCTTGCTTCAGACGGAGGACTCTTCGTGCCCGAGCAGAACGTTACTTTCTCTGAACAAGAACTTACCGATATGGTCGAAATGTCATACGAAGAAATTGCAGCTAAAATAATTTCACGTTATGCAACCGATTTTTCGGCAGATGAGGTCGCAGATTGTGTCTCTCGCGCTTATTGCGAAAAGAACTTTCCCAACGGTCCCGCAAAAGTAGCTAAACTTAATGATACAGTAAGTGTTCTGGAGCTTTGGCACGGACCTACATGTGCTTTCAAGGATATGGCATTGCAGATTTTGCCGAAATTCATGAACTATTCCGCAAAAAAGAGCGGACACAGCGAAGAAATTACTATTCTTACCGCTACCTCCGGAGATACCGGAAAAGCAGCTCTCGAAGGTTTTAAAGACAACGAAGGCATAAAAGTAATGGTATTTTATCCTGAATGCGGTGTCAGTGAAATGCAAAAGTACCAGATGATTACACAAGAAGGCTCAAACGTAAACGTCGTTGCCATAAAAGGAAACTTTGACAACGCACAGTCCGGAGTTAAAGCTATCTTCAGCGACAAGAATTTTGCTGCCGAAATATTTGAGAAAGGAAAAATCCTTTCCTCTGCAAACTCTATCAACTGGGGCAGACTTCTTCCGCAAATCGTTTATTACTTTTTTGCATACACACAGCTTGTAAAACAAAAAGAAATCGGCTTTGGTGCAAAGGTTAATTTCTGCGTTCCCACAGGAAACTTCGGAAACATACTTGCATGCTATTACGCGAAAAAAGCAGGTCTCCCCGTAAATAAAATCATCTGTGCATCAAATGATAATAACGTCGTTCCCGATTTTCTTAATACAGGTGTTTACAATAAAAACCGTGACTTCATCACAACTATCTCCCCTGCTATGGATATTCTCATATCATCAAATCTCGAGAGACTTGTTTTTGATGCATGCGGTGAAAATTGTGATGCAGTGGCTAATTGGATGCATGAGCTTGCAACAACAGGCTGTTACTCAGTAGACACGAAGACACATAATAATATCAGCGAGCATTTTTGGGGAAAATTTGCTACCGAGCCCGAGACGTCTGAAACGATTGCCGAAGTTTACAACAAATACGGCTATCTCGCAGATCCTCACACAGCAGTCGGTATTAAGGTTTATAAGGATTATCTTTCCGCAACAGGTGACACGACCAAAACAGTATGTGTTTCAACGGCAAGTCCGTTTAAGTTTAACACTGCGGTTGCTGAAGCGATTTACGGAAAAGAATCAGTCTCACAAATGAGTGAATTTGATATTCTTGAGTTTCTTTCCGAAAAGACAGGTGAAGCTATTCCCGCTCCGCTTAAAGGTCTAAACAAAAGAACCATACGCTTTAACGACGTATGTGAAAAAGAAGATATGAAAAAGAAAGCAGAGGAATTTATTTATGGCTAAAATTGCAATAATGGGATGCGGAGTCGTAGGCTCCGGCGTTGCTGACATTTTGCTTGAACAAAGTGAAAAATTGAGCAAACGCTTTAATACCGAGGTTTCACTTGCAAAGATTCTTGATATAAGAGATATGCAAGGAACGCCTTACGCCCCCTATATGACACAAACAGCAGAGGACATCATAAATGATACGAGCATCGACATTGTCGTAGTTACAATAGGCGGTCTTGAGTTTGCATACAACATGGCAAAGAAATCATTGCTTGCCGGCAAGCACGTTGTTACGTCAAACAAAGAAGTAGTTGCTGCATACGGACGCGAGCTTACCGAAATTGCTTTTGAAAAAAAGGTTCGTTTTCTTTACGTAGCAAGTGCCGGCGGCGGTATTCCCATCATACGTCCTTTGAATATCTGTCTTGCTTCCAATGACATATTTGAGATTCAGGGTATCTTAAACGGCACCACAAACTACATATTAACAAAAATGAAAAACGACAACAAAACCTTTGACGAGGCACTCAAGCGTGCACAGGAAAAGGGCTATGCAGAAGCAAATCCCTCTGCAGATGTTGACGGATATGATGCCGCAAGAAAAATAGCAATTCTTTCTTCTATCGCATACGATAAGTTTGTAGACTACAATCACGTTGCATGTACCGGTATCAGAAATATTACTATTGAGGATCACGAATTTGCCTCGGAAATAGGCTGCGTTATTAAGCTTATTGCACGTAGTTTTATTAAAGACGGGAAAGTCTTTGCAAGTGTAGAACCGCTCGCTCTTCCGAAATCCAATATGCTTTCAAGCGTTGAATCTGTTTTTAATGCAGTATTGGTAAAGGGTTGCTACACAGGAGATTCCCTTTTCTACGGAAAAGGTGCAGGAAAGCTTGCAACTGCAAGTGCTGTAGCAGGAGACATTATCGAGATACTTTGCGGCTCCGACAGTTGCGCTACTCTCCCCGGCTTTATTAATACCGAAGCTGTAATGGGTAATCTTTCAGAAGAAAAGTCCCGCTACATGGTTCGTTTCAGTGCAGACAAGGCGACCGATGCAGATATTGAAATGTCAGTTTTTAAAATTTTCCGCGGCGAGCAGTACTCTGTTTCCGCTGACACCAATTCCGTATCAGTAGTAACCGACTATATGACTGCCTCTGAATTAAGCAATGCCGCAAAAGACTTTGCTGATACATTCGGTTTCGTTTTTGCAAACTCAATAAAAATTGCCGACTGACGGCTGAAAGGAAATATTTATGAAAGTAATTAAATTCGGCGGAAGCTCCCTTGCAGATGCCAATCAAATAAAAAAAGTATGTGATATCATATTAGCAGACCCTCAACGCAGACTCGTTGTTGTCTCCGCGCCCGGAAAAAGATTTTCTTCCGATACTAAAGTTACCGATATGCTTATTGCTCTTGCCGACGCCGCACTCATCGGAAACGGCTTTTCCGAAGAGCTTGATGCTGTAGTAGGAAGATATGCAAGTATTGCCGCTGACTTAGGTCTCGGAAACGATATCGTAGAAGAAATAAGAGATGATATCACAGGCAGAGTAAACTCATCAAAAAACAATCCTGACAAATTTATTGACCTTTTAAAGGCTGCAGGTGAAGACAACTCCGCCAAGCTCGTAGCTGCATACCTCATCTCAATCGGCGTTGATGCGGAATACGTTAATCCACGCACGGCAGGCCTCATTTTGAGCGATGAATTCGGCAATGCACAGGTTCTGTCAAAATCCTATAATAAACTTGCACGGCTTGCAAAAAACAGAAAAATCATGGTATTCCCCGGCTTTTTCGGATATTCAGAAACAGGAGAAGTTGTTACGTTCTCCAGAGGTGGCTCTGACGTTACAGGTGCCATTCTTGCTGCAGCGGTTAATGCTGACATCTACGAAAACTTTACTGACGTAGATTCCGTTTACGCTGCCAATCCAAAGATTGTAGAAAATCCGATGCCTATCCCGATGTTTTCATACGAAGAAATGCGAGAGCTTTCTTATGCAGGATTCAGCGTTCTTCACGAGGAAGCCCTGGCTCCCGTTTATCACAAAGGAATAACAGTTAACATAAAGAATACAAACAATCCTTCGGCTCCGGGAACATTAATACTTCCCTCTCTTGCACTTACTCCCGAGCATCAAAAGTACCCGGTTGTAGGAATTGCAGCTGCAAAGGGTTTTATTACACTTCACGTTCAAAAATACATGATGAACAGAGAAATCGGCTTCGGCAGAAAGCTTCTTCAAATTCTTGAGGAAGAAGGCATTTCATACGAGCATACACCCTCAGGTATTGACTCTATTTCAATAATCATTTCTGAAAAGGCTTATGATGACGATAAATTCGATCGTATCATCAAAACCATCTACTCAACCTTGGGTGTCGATGATGTTCAGCTTGAATTTGATCAAGCAATCGTAATGGTAGTAGGCAGCGGAATGAACCGTTCAGTAGGTACACTTGCAAAAGCTACCCAAGCCCTTGCAAACGCAAACATCAACGTCAACATGATCACACAGGGTTCTTCAGAGGTAAGTATCATGTTCGGTATTGATTCTGCCGATGCAGATGCATCCGTACTTGCTCTTTATAACGCATTTTTTAAGAACTGATTAAAACACTTTTTTAAACACCAACCCCCGAGAGAAAATTTCTCTCGGGGGTTTTAACATCATCAGCATGCATATTTTGTTTGCTCATGTCTATCAATTTCTTCTTGTATTTTTTGCTTAACAAGCTCGCAAATCTCAGACATCTTTAAATGTGAATACTCTTCGTAAGTAATCGGAGGAAGATAAATAACCTTTGTGTGAACTTTTCTTAGGGAATTAAGCCCGAAGGGTTTATATGAATCAACAAGCGCAACGGGAACTATAGGGCACTTAGACTTTACTGCACTCATAAAGCAACCGTATCTGAATTCCTCTAATGAGTTATCACGTTTCTTGTCTTCATAACCGCCTTCCGGAAATATTAAATAATTTCGTCCCTCATCAACCTCACGTGCAATATTGTGTAAAGTTCTGATTTGTTGTCTGGGATTCCCCTTTTCAATTCTCTGACCTTTAAGCAAATCTACAAATTGCTTTGCTATAAACATTTCAGAACGTTCCTTATCCATTAAAACCGTACAAGGCTTATCATGACCTGCAATAATTCCAAGTGCATCATACTTTCCCTGATGATTTGCAACCATCATATATCCGCTTTCTTCAGGAAGATTTTCCACACCTATATATTCAGTTTTAACCCTTGAGGTCTTAACAACTTTTCCGACAACATTCTGTGCAAGCTCATAACACTTTTGCTCGGAATACTTCTCCGGATGACGTGCATAATATGCCATCTTGGGAACGAAATACATAATAGAAAAGATTCTCATCGCTATTACATAATAAAATCGAAGCATACAAATCAGTCCTAAAAATCCTCACCAATAAATATTATTTCTTTTTCTTACCAAAAAAACCTTTTTTATTATCGCTCGCAGCAGTATTTTTTGACAAAAGATTATCCGTAGCTTCATCAAAGCTCCTAAGAATTGCCTTTTGCTCTTCATTGAGCTTCGTAGGCACAACCAATGAAACAACAACAAACAAGTCACCACGGTTTGTTTGATTTAACTTAGGTATTCCTTGACCTCTCAGTTTAAATTTAGTACCGTGCTGAGTACCCTCGGGAATCTTCAAATCAATTTTACCTTCTAAAGAATCAATCTGTATCGTAGTGCCGAGAACTGCCTGTGGATACGAAATATTAATATTTTCATACACATCATATCCCTCGCGTACAAAGACAGGATCGTACTTAATCCTCACGCCTATAAGCAAATCTCCGTTTGGTCCTCCGTTAATACCCGGATTGCCTTTTCCACTCATTGATATGGACTGACCTTCATTAATACCGGCAGGGAACTTAACGTTTACAGTAACGTTTTTCCTGAGTTTTCCGCGACCTGCGCATGATGTACAAGGATCCGTAATAACCTTACCGCTTCCGCCGCATTTTTCGCACGGAGCTTCACGCATAATCTGACCAAATACAGAATTAGACACACGTCTCACTGTTCCCGAACCGCCGCAGCCGTCACACTTAGTAGTTTGCTTTGATTTAGAACCTGTACCGGCACAGTCCTCACACTTGACGAACTTATTTACGGATACGTCTTTTGTAGCACCGAATGCAGCTTCCATAAAGGTTAAATCAATATATGTTTTTACATTTTCGCCTTTTTGAGGTGCATTTCTTCTGGCAGAACCGCCTCCACCGAAGCCACCACCAAAAAATGAGCTGAATATATCCTCAAAGCCACCGCCGAAACCGCCGCCGAAGCCTCCTCCGCCGTAACCGCCCGCAGTCTGATCGAAAGCAGCATGACCAAACTGATCATACTTACTCTTTTTCTCAGGGTCGCTCAGTACGTCGTACGCTTCATTAGCTTCTTTAAACTTTGTCTCAGCGTCAGCATCACCCGGGTGTAAATCCGGGTGATACATCTTCGCAACTTTTCGATATGCTTTTTTTATTTCATCTGCAGTAGCACTTTTATTTACACCAAGCACTTCGTAGTAATCACGTTTATCTGCCATAGAAATTGTTACCTCGCATAATTAAATAATTCTAAATTGAGAACCTCAGTAGTTATTAATTATCATCTACCACGGTATAATCAGCGTCCTGCGCTCCGTCATCAGCGGCACCGGTAGCACCGGCAGCGCCTGCAGCAGCATTAAAAGCCTCAGGATTTGCTTTGTAGATCTTTTCTGAAATTCCGTAAAATACCTTAGTAAGAGCTTCTGTTGTCTCTTTCATGGCATCAGTATCATTTGCAGAAACAGCATCCTTTACCTTTTGAACAGCAGCCTCTACGTCAGCCTTATCACTCTCATCAAGCTTATCGCCCATATCCGCAACAAGCTTTTCAGTCTGATAAATGGAAGCTTCAGCATTATTCTTTATATCAACCTGCTCTTTTGCCTTCTTATCCTGTGCTGCAAACTCCTCAGCCTCTTTTACTGCCTTTTGGATTTCCTCTTCAGAGAGATTGCTGGAAGCCGTAATAGTAATATTCTGCTCTTTTCCTGTACCGAGATCCTTAGCAGAAACATTAACAATACCGTTTGCATCGATATCAAAAGTTACTTCTATCTGGGGCACTCCGCGGGGAGCAGGCATAATACCTGTAAGCTGGAAATTACCCAAAGTCTTATTGTATGCAGCCATCTCTCTTTCGCCCTGAAGCACGTGAATATCAACAGCTGTTTGATTATCTGCTGCAGTTGAGAAAATCTGGCTCTTTCTTGTAGGAATAGTCGTATTTCTCTCAATAAGCTTTGTACAAATACCACCCATTGTCTCAATACCCAATGACAAAGGAGTAACGTCAAGAAGAAGCAAGTCTTTAACGTCACCGGTAAGAACACCCGCCTGAATTGCCGCGCCTACAGCAACACACTCGTCAGGGTTAATTCCCTTGAAAGGATCTTTTCCGAGATACTTTTTAACAGCCTCCTGAACAGCAGGAATTCTGGAAGAACCGCCTACGAGAATTACTTTGCTGATATCATTAGGAGTAAGTCCTGCATCGCTCATTGCCTGTCTTGTGGGACCCATTGTCTTTTCAACAAGATCAGCTGTAAGCTCGTCAAACTTTGCTCTTGTAAGAGTAACGTTAAGGTGCTTAGGACCTGTAGCATCCGCAGTAATGTAAGGGATGCTGATATTTGTAGATGTAACACCGGAAAGTGCTATTTTCGCTTTTTCAGCATCCTCGCGAAGTCTCTGCATTGCAAGCTTATCATTAGAAAGATCGATTCCGTTTTCCTTTTTGAATTCACTTACAAGATAATCAATTACCTTTTGGTCAAAATCATCTCCGCCGAGACGGTTGTTACCATTGGTAGCAAGAACCTCAAATACACCGTCACCGATTTCAAGAATTGAAACGTCAAAGGTACCGCCGCCGAGGTCAAAAATCATAATTTTCTGATCAGTCTCTTTATCAAGACCGTACGCAAGAGCTGCCGCAGTAGGCTCGTTTACAATTCTCAAAACTTCAAGACCGGCAATCTTACCTGCATCCTTCGTAGCCTGGCGCTGTGAATCACTGAAATATGCGGGAACCGTAATAACAGCCTGTGTAACCTTCTCTCCGAGATATGCCTCAGCATCAGCTTTAAGCTTTTGGAGTACCATAGCGGAAATCTCCGGAGGAGTATAATTTTTTCCATCAATAGTAACCTTTCGGTCAGTACCCATATCTCTCTTTATTGAAATAATGGTTCTGTCAGGATTAGTAACTGCTTGACGTTTAGCAATATCTCCTACAAGACGCTCTGCAGGCTTATCTGCAGTAGGCCTTGTAAAAGCAACTACGGAAGGGGTTGTTCTTGCACCCTCTGCATTTGCAATAACAACAGGCTCCTTGCCCTCTATTACTGCTACACACGAATTTGTTGTACCTAAATCAATACCTATAACTTTAGCCATTTTAAAAACCTCCAAATAACTTATTAACTAACCATAATCTATAGCAACGTCACATCACTGTTTTATCAGTTTGCAACCTTTACCATACTGTACCGTAAAACCTTATCACCTATGCGATAACCTTTTTCAAAAACTTCAGCAATCGTATTTTCACCTAAATTCTCGTCGTCAACATGCATCACTGCATAATGAAGCTCAGGATTAAAAACCTCGCCTACCGCCTTAATTTCTTCAACTCCCAACGTAGCCAATGTTTCAAGAAGCTTGTTATAAATCATCTTAATGCCTTCATTGTATGCAACACACTCTGCGGGAATTTCAATAGCCATTGCTCTTTCAAAATCATCAAGGACGGGAAGAAGTTTTTTCAGCGTATCAGCTTTTGCATCTGAATAACGAAGCTCCATTTCCTTCGCGGTGCGACGTTTATAGTTTTCATATTCAGCCGCCATTCGCATATATCTGTCTTTTATCTCTTCTGTCGCCTTTTTTTGTGAATCAAGCTCTTCAACCAATTTCTTAGTTTCGCCTGAGTTTTGCTTGTTTGCAAAAAAGCTCTTCTTTTTCCCTTTTCCGTCTTCGGAGCCTTCCTTTTCACTTTCAGAAGAACACTCATTAACAGACGTTTCTTTAGAAGCGTCTACTTCTTCAACATTATCAGTTTCATTAAGATTATTATCAATTTCTGACATTTATACTATATCTCCTTTCGAGAATCTTCTTTTTTATTTCTTTTTGCATCTTCAATCATTTTCTTCTCCAACACCTTTTGCATATATTCAAGAGAAGAAATTACTTTTGAATAATCCATTCTGGTAGGACCCAAAACACTGATAGTTCCTATGTTTACGCCGTCTACCTTATATGTTGCCGAAACAACTGAATAATTATCAAGACCTGCTGCATTTTCAGTTCCTATGCTTACCGAAAGACCGTTTTCATTCTCATTGCCGCCCTTTACAAGATTTTCAAGCATTGACCTATCTTGCATCAAATCTATAAAATCTCTCGTCCTCTCAATATCATTAAATTCAGGACATTTGAGCAAATTCGACGTGCCTTCCGTAAAAACTTCGCCCGACTCACACTGCTTCACACAATCAATAATTCCGTCTACAATCGGCAATACCGCCTCGCGCGCAATAGATGAAAGCTTCACAATTTCATTTATCATTACAAGGCTGATGCTGTCAGCAGGTCTTCCGGCAAAAGAACTGTTAATAATCCCTGAAAGATTAATAATCATCTCCGGTGTAATCGACACATCAAGCTCAACCATCCTGCTCTTTATAATGTTATTTTCAGCAACCACCACGGTAAGAACGTGAGTGTCATCAACAGGAACAACCTGAAGAGCCTTTATCAAAAACTGTTCGGAAGGCTTCGTCATTCCTATAGCCGTGTACTGAGTCATTTCGGAAATAATCTCCGCCGCAGCCTTTATCAGCTTATTATACTCCACGATTCTTTCTTCAAGCAGATTAACTATAGCCCCTGCAAGCTGCGGGTTTTCAGAAGCAGGTGCGAGCATTTTGTCTACATAAACACGGTAGCCCTTTGTAGAGGGAATTCGGCCTGCAGAAGTATGAGGCTGACAAAGATATCCCATTTCTTCAAGATCTGCCATTTCATTTCTAATGGTGGCAGAGCTGAGGCCCATATCGTATTTTTTTGCGATGGTACGTGAGCCAACAGGTTCAAAACTGTCAATATAATCATCGATAACCGCTTTTAAGATCATAAGTTTTCTTTCATCAAGTTCTCCGTCTCTTCCCAAGCTCAACACCTCCATCACCATTTTTATTAGCACTCTTTTAAAACGAGTGCTAATAACATGTATAAATATACCATCTCCCTACTGTATTGTCAATAGATAATTGTAAAAAAAGGTAATGATTTTTCCGCATATATGTAATAAAACAGAAAACCCCGACCTTAACAGCCGAGGTTTTATAAAATCATATTTTTTACTACTCAACATCCGTTCTTCCTGTTGCAAAAACCATACCGTCAACACATGCTGCACCGCATTCCGTAAGAATACGGGCACATTCATTTAACGTAGCTCCGGTTGTAAAAATATCATCTACAAGCAACACCTTTTTCCCTGATATGCTTTCCGAATTAGCTTTCATTTCAAATCTTCCGTTAATTTCTGTGATCCTACCGTTTCTGCCCAGCTTACTTTGAACGGCATTAGCTCTGACGCAATTAAGCAAGTCACTACATTTTACCCCCAATTTTACAGACAAGCTTTCCGCCATTTCACGACTTTGATTAAACCCTCTGCTTA
>JAZPZG010000053.1:0-12035 GCA_045544575.1 Clostridia bacterium | reverse complement strand
TTAATCAAGACGCGGAACCGTCCCCTGTCTACCCCTGTCTACCCCTGTCTACCCTGTCTGACTCTCTGTTCAAAACGCAAAAAAACCGTCGGGGCATTTTGCAACCCCAACGGTTTTAGTAAGTATCGATTGTGAATTATTCTTCAATAGCAGCCTCGGGAGCGTTCTTCTTTACGCTTTCGATTCCGTTATTGCAACTTGCTTTAGTCTTATAGCCCTCGGAAACGGCAATAACCTCTCCGTTCTTAGCCTTCAAACGGAAACGGAACTCTCCTGCCTTGTCCTCATAAAGCTCAAACTTAGGATGCTTAACTGTCTCAACGTTCTCAACAGTCTGGTCCTCAACCTCACCTACACAGTTATTCTTAACGCTGTTAATGCCGTTAAGACAAGCTGCCTTTGTGGAGTATACCTCAGAAGTTGCGATAACCTCTCCGTTTCCTGCCTTAAGATCAAACTTAAAACCCGTTGCTGTCTCTCTTACTACGAATTTACCCATCGGTAATCATTCCTTTCATTCTTTTTTCAGTTATTTCCCTTTAATAAAAGGTTTTTCTAATTACAGTATATCGTTTATCACGATATAAATCAAGACATATTTTATTATTTTGTGCCGAAGAGACGATCTCCTGCATCTCCCAAGCCCGGAAGAATATATCCGTTTTCATTAAGGCATCTGTCAAGTGTCGAAACAAAAACGTGCACGTCCGGGTGAGCCTCTGCCACACGAGAAACGCCCTCGGGAGCTCCTATAACAGACATTAGCTTAATATTTTTACAACCGCGCTTTTTAAGCAAGTCAATCGCATCGCAAGCACTTCCGCCTGTTGCAAGCATAGGATCAACAACCAGAACAAGCTTATCTTCAATTCCGTCGGGTAATTTACAATAATACTCGCAAGGTTCCAAGGTTTCTTCGTTTCTGTACATTCCTATATGCCCTACTCTTGCAGACGGAAAAAGAACGTGGATTCCGTTTACCATACCAAGGCCTGCTCTTAAGATAGGTACTACCGCAATGGAATTGTCTTTTACCACGTGCTGTGTACAGGTTTCCAACGGTGTTTTAACCTGCTTTTCAACGGTGGGCACGTCCTCTTTAAGACATTCAAAAGTCATCAAAGTGGTAATTTCCTCCACCAATTCACGAAACTCCTTCATGCTTGTCTTTTCGTCTCTTAAAATCGCTATCTTGTGATTGATAAGAGGATGATTAAAAATTGTCACGTTGTCATAATTCTTCATGGAAACTTACTCCTCCGTATTTTCTTCAACGTTAAGTTTGCTGTTTTCAATCTTAGTAAGCACTGCATTCGTAACGATACCGATAATAAGCGCCGTTGCAATTGAAGTAATCTTAATTACTCCCGTAATTTCGCCTGTCTCTGCAATCTGATAGGGGATCTTGATTGTAAGTCCGCCTATACCCGAAATAAGTATTGAAGCTACAACGAACAGATTTTTATTGTTTCCAAGATCGAGGTCCTTAAACATCTTAAGTCCCGATACTGCTATAAATCCGTACAAGGTAAGGCAAACACCGCCCATTACACATGAGGGAATTGTCTGCAAAACTGCCATTATGGGGCTTATAAAAGAGAGAACAATGCACATCACCGCAGTAGTCGTTATTGTAGAAACAGAAGCGTTTCTCGTAATAGCAACGCAACCAACAGATTCACCGTACGTAGTGTTGGGGCAAATTCCGAAAACAGTACCTGCCATTGAACCTACACCGTCTCCTAAAAGTGTTCTCTTAAGTCCGGGCTCCTTGATAAGATCTCTGTCTATAATAGAAGAAAGATTCTTGTGGTCTGCAATGTGCTCTGCAAAAACAACGAGAGCAACGGGAAGGAATGCAATAACAACCTCTGCCACACCGCCTGCTGTAAGAAGCTTTGCGCCTTGGTTTGCAGCGAGAATTTCTGCAGAAACGTTACCGCTGATAAGCTCTTTAATTGCACCGATAAGCGCAAAATCAGGATAATTCACAAATGCAGTAATTCCTTTGAACTGACCGTCGGCAATAAAATTATCTATGACAGGTTGGAAATTAACAATCATAAGATAATCAAGGTCTGCTACCTTTCCTATAACGGTAAGTACAGCCGCTACAGCATATCCTGCCGCAATACCTAAAATAAACGGTATCAACCTTGCCATTTTGTAACGCTTTTGCGTAGAACAAATAATTATTACGAAGAAAGCAACAAAGCCACAGAATAGTGAAGCTAAGTTATCTGCCTTGTAAAGAGTTGATGCATTGGCAGTTACAATATCACCCATAGCATTTACAGCAAGGGTGAGACCTATAAGTGCAACCGTAGGTCCGATGATAACAGGAGGCATGAGCTTGTCAACCCAAGCTGTTCCCGTAAAGTGAATGATAGCCGCAATAACAACGTATACCAGCCCTGCAATTATCGAGCCTAATATAATTCCGCAATATCCGTAAGCAACCGCTACGCCAAGCGAGCTGAGAAACGCAAACGAACTTCCCAAGAAAACGGGACTCTTGAATTTCGTAAACAATTGGTAAACCAACGTGCCGATACCTGCGCCCAATATAGCAGCCGGTATTTGAGTGGGTAATCCTATAATGGTAGGCACGGCAATAGTAGCCGCCAAAATTGCCAACACCTGCTGAAGTGCAAATATAAGCATTTGACCAAACTTCGGCTTGTCTTCAACGTCATAAATCAATTTCTTCTCCATAACTTCCTCCAAACTAAAATAATTATACCGTTCAAATGTAAAAGTACTTCTTGGCACTTATTTTAACACATATTATTCGACATTTCAATCAATTATCTTATTTGACAGCATAACTTAGTTAAATTATAATACTTTACACGATTGCGGCAAAAACAGCTGCATTTCTGAAGGGAGACACAAAATGCGTTATATTGACGGAGTTATCGACAAGGGTATAGTCCTTTCCCCCGACAGCGAGGGCGAGCCTTTTTACAAGTGGGACGGCGGAGGCTGCCGCGAAGCGATTTTGAATAAGGTTGATGACGTTTACTATTTGAATTATGATGCCGCAATGCCGGGAAAAAGAGAAAACAGCTATTGGAATGCATTTCAGGCCAAAAGCACTGACCTCATTCATTGGGAAAAGCTCGGACCGAATCTGCTTACAAGCGCACTGACACATCCCGATTCAAGCAGAGACGTCTACAAGGACTTTTGCAGTGCAAGCTCCCCTTGGAGTCGTTATGAAAACGGAACGTGGTATCACTACTATCTCGGAGCTGATCACTCGTCTCCCGAAGGCATTCCCTCTTTTCAGTATTCCACAATGCTTGCCACCTCAAAAACCCTTCACGGTATGTGGGACAAACACTGCGAAAATGAAGGCTGTGAAAAGCACGTATGCTTCAACGTAGGAAAAGCAGGTTCTTGGGACGATTGCACCGCGTCACCCGGAGAAGTACTCATTAATCCCAAGTGGGAGAAAAATCCCGAAACAGAGAAGAAATACATAATGTTTTATTCGGGAAGCTGCAAGGGAGAAACAAAAAGAAGCGTCGGAATTGCCAAAACCGACAATCTTTCCACCTGCGACGATTTTGACAAGGAAGACGGCAATTTCTGGATAAAAGACCCTGACCCTGTTATTCCTCCCGAAGACGATATCGAAAATACAAGTATCTTTTTTGAAGAAAGCAGCGGCTTGTATTGGATGTTTACAAACCACATTTACAACAACAGCTACACGGATTCCGTATGGGTTTATTGGTCAGACGATTTGGAAAAATGGAATCCTGCAAACAAAGCTATTGTAATTGACTCATCAGTCAGCTCTTGGGCAAAAGGAGCCATAGGCATGCCCGCGGTAATAAAAAAAGACGAAAACACGCTTGCTCTCCTTTACGATGCGGTAAAAGGCAACGGAACGGGACATCTTGATCGTCATATCGGTCTTGCCGAAATAAAATTACCCATAAAACTGAAACCATAAATAAAGCTCACCTTTATAAAGCAATGCCCCTGCGGTAGAATTTTCTCCGCAGGGGCATATTGTAATAATTTAAATCAAACAACTTTAAATCATACTAAAAGATTCTTTTCGGTTTCTACGTCAAAGAAATGCATAACCTTACTTCCGAACGTAATATATATTACAGCGTTATGCACAAGAGCCTTGCGCTCGTCATCCTCAAGAGTAACAGTAGGAACACGAACAATAAGTTTATCACCGCTTTCAGTGGAAACGTGCAAATGGAGCTCGCTTCCCATCATCTCGTTAACCTCTATCTTACAAGGAATTGCCGCAGGATTATCGGAATTTGAGAGCGTAATATGTTCCGGACGTACACCCAAGTAAACAGTCTCAGAACCGATTTGCTTTTCTGCAAGCTTATTTGCTTTTTCGCCGCCGACTTCAATTTTGGCACCGTATGGCGTTACAAAATACTTTCCGTTCTCACATATAAGCTCTGTCTTAAAAGTATTCATCTTAGGCGCACCGATAAACTCAGAAACAAAAAGGTTTACAGGCATATCAAATACTTCAGTGGGAGTTCCTACCTGTTGAATAAAGCCGTCCTTCATTATAACAATGCGGTCGCCGAGAGTCATCGCTTCCGTCTGGTCGTGTGTTACGTAAATGAAAGTAGTGTCTATTTTTTCACGAAGCAAAATAATCTCTGCCCTCATTTGATTTCTGAGCTTTGCATCAAGGTTGGAAAGCGGCTCATCCATGAGGAAAACTTTACTGTCACGTACCATTGCACGGCCGATAGCAACACGCTGTCTCTGTCCTCCTGAGAGAGCTCGGGGCTTTCTTGTCAGATATTGTGTAATTCCCAGAATCTCAGCAGCCTTTGTTACTCGCTCGTAAACCTCATCCTGCGGCATTTTCTTAAGCCTCAAGCTGAACGCAATGTTTTCAAATACCGTAAGGTGAGGATACAATGCGTAGTTTTGGAAAACCATTGCGATATCTCTGTCACGGGGCTGGAGGTCGTTAACAACTACTCCGTCAATTTCTATTGTTCCCTCCGTGATATCTTCAAGACCTGCTATCATACGAAGAGTGGTAGACTTACCGCAGCCTGAAGGACCTACAAAAACAACAAATTCCTTATCGGCAATATCGAGGTTGAAGTCGTCAACCGCAACAACGTTCTTGCCGTATACTTTTTTTACGTTAGTTAATTTTACACTTGCCATAATATTCTCCTTATCCTTTTACTGCTCCGCCTGTTACACCCTCTACGTAGTACTTCTGCAAGAGAAGGAACACTGTAGTAACGGGTATAGCCACTACAACGCCTGCGGCACAGAACATGGTGTAGTTTGCATTTACCATTGTCTTGGAAAGCCACTCAAACATACCTACCGCAACACTCATGCCTGCGCTGTTTTCATGTATGAGGTAACTTGCAAGCATGAAATCTCCCCAAGGAGCCATGAAGCCCATGAGTACGGTATAAATAACGATAGGCTTTGAAAGCGGCAAAATAACCTTGTAGAAGACCTGGAAGCGTGTAGCTCCGTCTACTCTCGCCGCCTCGTCAAGACTTTTCGGGATAGTATCAAAAAAGCCCTTGGAAACGTAATACCCCATACCGCTGCTTGCACAGTACACTATAATTAGTCCAATCGGTGCCATATTAAGTGTAAGGTTAAAGTCGGTAAATACTTTATAAATAAGTATCATGGTAAGGAAGCCCGGAAACATTCCCAAGACAAGCATTACGTTCATGAGAACCTTTCTGCCTTTGAATCTGAGTCGTGACAATACGTAGCTCATTGAAAGTACAAAGAAGGTTTGAAGCACTGCCGTGCACACACCCATAAATCCGGTGTTCATAAACCACCTAAAAAAATCCGTTTCCTTAAAAAGTCGTATATAGTTATCAAAACCAAATTCCTTCGGCCACAGATAACTCACCTGTCCCGCATACTCTACTCTGAAGGATTCAAGCACGATTCCAAAGAAAGGAAACATCCAGATAAGTGTCATCAAAATAAGCAATATATAAACAATCGTATTGCTGAGTCTGCGACTTGCCGCAGCACCGAGGCTTTTTTTCTTAATAGGATTATCATTCTTGTTTTTCATCACTTGTAATCCTCCTCATTTTTAGTAGACGGAATTACATTGTAAACAATTAACGAAAGCACAGCCACGACAACGAATACCAATATACCGATAATAGATGCCATATAGTACTTAGTCTCTGCACTGTTAAGTGTCATCTTGTACAGCCACGTTATCAAAAGATCCGTATAGCAGACTGATACGCCACCCGCCGTGCCTATCTCCGTATTGATAAGCTGGTTATTTTGAGTAAGCAGATAGATAACGTTGAAATTGTTAAGATTGTTTACAAAGCTCGTCAAAAGATACGGACCCATTACAAACATCATGTAAGGAAGAGTAATCTTTGTATATTGCTGAATGGTATTCGCACCGTCAATACGTGAGGACTCATAAAGGTCTTGCGGAATATTCATTAAAATACCCGTAGCCATGAGCATAATGTAAGGAATACCTACCCAAATGTTGATAACGATAAGCAATATCTTCGCGGATATCGGGTTTTGCCACAAGCTCAATTGGTTTGCGGCTTCCATTGCCTTAGGAATAAGGTTAAACTGCAAAAGCAACTTTCCTATAATACCCGTAGAATCAAAAAGCTTTGCAGTATAAAGAAGGGAAACAAACTGCGGTATCGCAATTGTCATAACGAGTATTGTTCTCCAGAACTTTTTAATTTTTATACCCTTTTTATTAATCATAATTGCAACGAACATTCCGAGGAAGTAGTTTGAAAAGGTTGCAAAAAACGCCCACATCAACGTCCAGGCAAGTATCTCGCCGAAAGCAAGACCGAGACCTCCGTAGCCAAAATTAAACAGCTCGTTAAAATTTTCAAGTCCTACCCACGAGAACAAGTTGGAATAGCCGTCATTAGCCGCATCATAACTTGTAAAGGCAATAAGCACCATGTAAATAATAGGCAGAACCGTAAATGCCAAAATACCGAAAACAGGAAGGGCAAGCAGAGTTTTGTGAAACTGGTCGTCAAGCAAGGATTTAAGGTCTTGCTTTCCGCTTCTTACCTTTTTTCCCTTTGCGGTAATATCCATACAAATGCGGCATTGCTTTATTTGCAAACGCCACGTATATACAAATGCCACAATAAATATTACTGTCAGCAAAGCATACAGTAAAACCTTAACTGAATCGTCTCCGCTAACCCATATATCGGTGTCATAAATTTCGTCGTATTGAAAGCCACCTTGAATCGTACCGACCGTAGAACCAACTTTAAAAAGATTTGCCTTAGAAAGCCAATATAATCCACCGCTCGGCACAAACATATATGCAAAAAATACTATTTCAAATGCGAGGAACAAAAAGCCACGCATAATCTGTCCGTAAAAAAAGTTACCAAAGCCAAAAATTAAAAATGATAATTTTACTGCCCAGTTTCCTTTTGTAAAAGTTGTAAATATATCTACAAACTCATTCTTCACTGCAAGTCCGCAGTTCTTAAAAAAGCCTAACAGCTTCAAACCGACACCCTTTAACCACATAGGTATAGAGCAGAAGAAAAGCTTAAGATTGTAGAAGAAAGCTTCAAGCTTATTTAATTTTAAATATTCTAAATCATCTAATTTTCTCATAATCTTAATCCCCGGTCAATACGAACTCCTATAGTTACAAAAAAGGCATTGCCACCCAATATACAAGACAACTGTTGTCCTTGCATACCGGCTAACAATGCCTTTCCGGCCCAAGAGCCGAGTGAACCTTACGTTCCCTCGCCCTCGGGAATTATTTCAGTGATATCAGCCCTCTACAGGGATCAATGTAACTGTACCTGTTTGAGCACCGTCCCAAACGAGCTGAACCTTGTACGTGCCATCTTTTTCTACAACAAAATTATTAGCACCGTTGAAGCCGTCTGCACCAAAGTTAACGTCCCAAGAAGCGCCCTGACGAACCTTGAATTCTTCGCCTGCCTTGAGCTCAAGTTCTCCGGAAGTATAAGTACCTGCAGGATCTTCTGTCATCTCAAAATCTATATCCCAGCTTGTTCCGCAAATACCGCCGATAACGCCCCAAGCATTCTTCTGCTCCTCTGTCATAGAGAACAAAGCGTCAATAGTGGTCTTGTAGTTGTCAAGTGAAGCCTGGAGATCAGCGTCGGATGTAGCTGCCTTAGCGTCTGCACCGAGAACCTTAGCTATATCCCACCAAGAACCGTGGATCTGGCCCTGAGGAATACCATACTCACCCTGCTTAGCAAGAGCTGCAAGAGAAATGTTAGACTGAACTGCACTGGAAGCCTGCACGTTCTTATTGGAAGGACCCCACTGGAACTGCTCAAATCTCTGCTTCTGGCACTCTTCACCTGTCAAGTACTGAGCGAGGAGAGAAAGAACCGCACCCTTCTTAGCGTCTGTCTGAGGCTTAACGCCCATGAGCTTATTACCTGTGTAAGAACCGAGGTGGTAAGACTTTCCGTCAACCTCGTAAGAAGGAAGATCGGTAGCACCGAGGTTAGCTCCAAAGTGAGCCTCTGCAGCGTCTGCAGCCCAAACACCTGTAATAACAACGCCTGCATCAGTAAATACATCAGCATTGCTGTCATAGCAAGGAGACTGAGCGAGCTTCTGCATTCCCTTCATAGCGATCAAGCCCTTTTCGGAATTGAAATCGTCGTTGATAGAAGTGAAATCACCCTCTTCGTTCATTGACCATACGGAAGTACAGCCTGCACCAAAGAAGAAGGATGCTGTATACCAAGCATTCTCAAGAGCAAAACGGAATTTAACGTTGTTTGCTTCGCAAGCAGCGATAATTTTCTCAAGGCTCTCTGCATCCTCAGCAGAAATAATGCTTGTGTCATAGTACATATAGTAACCGTTGTCACTTGTCATAGGATAAGCGTAAAGTGAACCTGCAACGGAAGCAGCGCCAACGGAACCTGCGTCATTGTTTGCCTTAATAGTCTCAGCAGCCTTCTTACCGGGAGCTGCAAGTGCAGCAGCCTGAACAAGACGAGCAAGCTGATCCTGTGCAAAGCAGTAGATGTCAGGAGCAGTAGCAACGTCAGCAACTACCTTAGAACCTGTATCTGCTTCGGTAACGCCCTCAATAGAAGCGTCGATAATAATACCGGGGTTAGCTGCTTCAAAAGCATCTATCTGCTTCTGAGTAAGCTCAGCAACACCATCAATCTCAGATACCCACAACGTAACCTCGTACGTACCCTTAAGATCTGCACCGGTAGAGCCACCGTTAGGCTTGCTTGTAGCATTGTTGTTTGTAGTGCCGTTGTTGCCCGTATCCTTAGCACAGCCTGCAAAGCAAGCCACTACCATAATAACAGCCAAAACAACGGACAAGATTTTACGTATTTTCATACTTAAATCCTCCTTATGTGATATTTTATTTTGCGCCCATTAGGCGACTTATTCATTGCTTATATTGTAAAATATAAATTTGAATTTGTCAACTCAAACATAACTTTTCGGGTGTTTTTTAACAAAAAAAACTTTTACCGTAATAATCTATAACAAATTTATAATTTATATTCATCAAATGCAGGAAGTTTTTTCCCGCTGTAATCAAAAAGACACTGGTTTGCCCATTCGTTGGCAGTGGACTTTCCTTCTTCATTAATGTATTTTTGCCCTGCCTCCGATGCCCAGCAAATGCCGTCTCCCGGAATCCAAGCGGGTTCCCAATAGAACACACCGTCTATATTGTTGTCACGTGCCTTTACAAGAAAATCACGTACAAAATTTGCCTGACCTTCGGGAGTCATCGGATACTTCTCGGTAATTCCCGGAACGTAGGCTCTTTCCGAATCTATAACCAATCTCCGCGCTTCGCCGTCAAGAACGTAGGACTCCGTGGTAAATCCGTACCCAAGCTCCATTACCATCAGATTTTTGCCGAACTTGCGACAGGAATTAAGGTTTTCAAACAGTTCATCGGGCGTTCCGTGCCAATATGGATAATATGAGGCTCCTATAATATCGTAATCAACGTCACATGCAGACATCTCGGTAAAGAATTCATTGTAAACGGCTTTATCATTACTTCTTTCAAGATGAAGAATAATCTTTGCCTCGGGAAGAATTTTGCGGCAAGCTCTGCAACCGGCAGAAATAAGACGGCAAAGATTATCGTAATTTTCCCTTTTCCCGTCTTTTTCATCAAGCTTTCCCACAGGCCAAAGCATACCGTTTGTTATCTCATTGCCGACTTGAATAAATTCAGGAGCAACACCCGCATCACGTGCAGTAATTAAGCACTTCTCCGTAAACTCGAAAACGGCGCTGCACATATCATCAATATCATAACCCGCCCATGCTTTCGGAATCATCTGTTTTGCAGGGTCTGCCCAAAAATCACTGTAGTGAAAATCAAGAAGCAACCGATACCCCTTGCTCTTTGCAATTTTTCCGAGTTTTACGTACCCGTTAATATCACAGCCGCCGGCAAGATACGGTTCTCCGTTTTCGCTGTATGGATTATTCCAAACCCGTATACGCATGCAGTCAACACCGTTTTTAAAAAACTCGTCAAGAGGATCAATGACAATATCGCCGTCATAATATTTTGCACCATGCTCCAATTCTTCAATATAGGTAGAAGTATCTATACCCAGAATCATTGCGTTCCACCTCTATGGTTTTCAAATTTTACGGGTTCATTATCCTCTCCGAAATCAACAACACGCAGTTTCATTGCTCGGTAGCGGTATCTTGCCGCCTCATTAAGTCTCAGCACATCCGCTTCATTGCCCGTAAAACCGCAACGAAGACAGTAATATTCCTTCTTTTCCCCGTCAAAAAACATATCTATATCGATATCCCTCATAAAGCAAGAGGGACAACGGAAATTCAGTTTGCCTTTTGTAGCTTGAGCCATGTCTTAACCACTCCTTTTCCGATAGTTTTACGCAATCTGAGATGATATACGGGAGAAAAAGCTATGCCCTCCTCCGCCTCAGATACATCATTGTCACCGCCCATTATAACAGTAGTCTTCACGTCGGGAATTGTAACGTATGCAGAGGAGGCTCCCGACTTTTCAATTTTTCTGCCCAAATAAGAGAACTTCATACTTTCGTTGTCTGCACCGAGCGTTATTGCACTCATATCCGCCTGATACTCGGTAGTACCGAATGCACCCGTAAAATATTCTTCAAAAGTAACAGTTTCTCCTCCGAGGTCGTTTAATATTTCTCTCTCCGTAATCACCGTACCATCGCCCTCAACAAAGGTAAACGTTGATCTGATAACTATATCAACACCTCCGAGCGTAACGGTAACGGGATTTGCGGTCAACTTCACACCGCCGTCGATTTTTTCGTATGTCGCCATAGTTCTGCAAAGACAAAGATCCGCACTCTCACCACGGCAGCTTATCTTGCAGGACTTTACTGTACCCGCACCTGCGTAATGAGTAAAATATCCGGCACGGTAATTAATTTGAATAAGATAAGGATATGATGCATCATAAACGTTTTCCGTCCCGATTCCCGTCCTTTGAGGTATTCTCGCAACGTAAGGCCTGAGATCTATCATTGCACCTCCTTGATTAAAGTCGAGACAAGTTCTCATTGCAGGGTCAGCGTACCAGAAATACTGTTTATTGCTTCCGTAAAGTATATCCTTCCACAAAGCACACTCACCGCGCCTGTAATCCTTGTGAGTCAAGCGGTAATAATCTGCAAATTCGCTCATTGTCATATCAATAAGCTTTCCCTCAGCCTTAAGCTTTCCGTAATATTTCATGCCGTCATCATATGACTTTGCAAGAAGCTCGTAAGGAGCTTCCCAACGACCGCGGCGATTAAGCCAGCCCGGACCTACAAACATCATGTTATAGCTGTAGCCGTCGTTGTATTTTGCCAAATGGCGGTACTGGTCCACGAGATTATATAGATAAGGATATTCGTACGATCCGTCTTCATTGTAATATATCATGCCACGCAAAACGTTTTGAGGATGAGTTCCGAAGTTTGAACCGTTTCCGTCAAAGCACGCCATAAGAT
>JAZPZG010000052.1:0-4956 GCA_045544575.1 Clostridia bacterium | reverse complement strand
TAAGTATTAATTATACTTGTCTGCGCCTTGCCAATAACAAAAGTTTTTCGGCAAGCATTCAGTGAATCGCTCTGCTTTTCGCTGAGATACGTTACCTCATCACATTTTTTAAACTGCTCCGCAAAAAACGTCTTGTCCTTGCTGTAGCGCGTACTCTGAATATAGGCATTTTCACTTTCAACATACTCGGCGTAGGAATATGCCTCAACCTCTTCGCCGTTCATCAGTTTGTTAAACTGCGTACCGAGAAGCGATAAAGTCCATGCATCACCTATAACATGATGCAGTTTAACAAGCAAACCGTACTGCTCCGGCAAAATGATAATATTGATTTCACAAAGATTGCCGTAAAAATCAAGCGGTGTTTTTGCATATTTTTCTGCATAATCATCTAATTCAGCTTTATTATCAAAGCAAAGCACATTGAAAGCCTGCTCTGCATAATCACATATTGTTTGGGAAACATCTCCTTCATTCTCAACAATGCGAATACGCAAAGCGTCATTCAGCCGATAAAGTTCATTAACAGCTTTCTTTATCTCTGACAAGTCTTTCTTTCCACTCACCAGCATGCTACCGCAAATAACGGCAATTGCACCGCCGGCAAACTTCTCCATATCGTATATTAACCTTTGCGGTTTTGATAAATTCATTAAAATCACCTATAAAAACTTCATTCAACTACATTATTACAGTGCATAAAAAACTATATCACAACAAAAGATATTTGTCTACCCTCGTAGACTAGTTTTTTACTAAATTACTGTATTCTATGTATACAGGATTCGCACGAAAGGCTTGATAACTATGGACTTTAATCATGAAAAAGTCGGAAAAGTAATAAGACGGCTTCGCTTGCAAAAAGGTATTACACAAGAAGTACTGAGTGGCTTTGCGGGAATTGCCAGAACCCATCTGACCATGATTGAACAAGGTACTAAACAGCCAAACTTTGAAACGATTTGGCGTATAGCCAATGCACTTGAAATCAAACCAAGCGAGCTTGTCGCAGAAATCGAAAAAGAAGTTCTCTGAAAACACGTTGCAAACAATAAACAGCTCCCCTGCACTGCAAAACACAGCCGCAGAGGGGCTATTTTTTATTATCAAGAATCGTTTCAAAATCGATTCATTTATTGTAATCTGAAAATAACGGTGATATAATTAAAGGCGTAAAAAAATAATCAATACTTTTATATACAGGAGGAAATCACCGTGAACACACAAAAAGGCTCTGTTTCCATAAACACAGAGAACATATTCCCTATTATTAAAAAATGGCTCTACTCCGAAAAGGATATCTTCTTAAGAGAAATAGTTTCAAATGCAGGAGATGCCGTAAGCAAGCTGAAAAAACTTGCCGCAGTCGGTGAAGCAACACTTCCCGAGGATAACAAGTGGAAAATAGAAGTTATTTTAGACGAAGAAAACAAAACCGTAACCGTCCATGATAACGGTATAGGCATGACCGCAGATGAGGTCGTAAAGTACATTAACCAAATTGCTTTTTCGGGTGCTAAGGACTTTATCGAAAAGTACGAGGGAAAGACTGACGGCGACCAGATTATCGGTCACTTCGGTCTTGGCTTCTACTCCTCCTTTATGGTGTCCGAAAAGGTGGAAATAGACACTCTTTCATACGTTCCCGGAAGCAAAGCGGTACATTGGGAGAGCGAGGACGGCATGAATTTTGAAATGAGTGACTCAGAGCTTGATGAAAGAGGCACCTACATTACTATGCATCTTTCCGAGGACGGAAAGGAATTCCTTACCGAATATGCTCTAAGAGAAATACTTGAAAAATATTTCTCATTCTTCCCCGTTGAAATTTATCTTCTTAACGCAAAAACTTTGCTTGAAGAAAGCGAAAAAGAAACCGTTGTAGAAGTAAAACCTGATACCGATTCCGCAGAAGACGACGCAGCAAGCGAAGCTGATACGGAAAAAGAATCAAAGCCCATAAACGATACAGCTCCTCTGTGGCTGAAAAACGCACGCGATTGCACCGAGGAAGAATATAAGGCATTCTACCACAAAACGTTTAACGATTACGACGACCCGCTGTTCTGGATTCATTTAAACGTTGACTATCCGTTTAACCTTAAGGGTATCCTCTATTTTCCCAAGCTTAAGGATCGCTACGAGCGCTTTGAGGGACAAATAAAAGTATTTTATAATCAGGTGTTTGTTGCAGATAATATAAAAGAAATACTCCCTGAATTTCTTATGCTCTTGAAGGGTGTTATCGACTGCCCTGACCTGCCCCTTAACGTTTCAAGAAGCTTTTTACAAAATGACGGCTACGTGGCTAAAATCTCTGCACATATCACTAAAAAAGTGGCAGATAAGCTGAACGGACTTTTTAACACAGAGCGTGAAAACTACTGCAAATATTGGGATGACATAAACCCCTTTGTAAAATTCGGCTGTCTCAAGGACGAAAAGCTCTACGATAAGGTAAAAGCCTCCATCGTTTATAAGACAACTGACGAAGAATATCTTACTGCAGAAGAATATCTTGAAAAGTATAAAGACAAAACAGACGGAAAAACTGTTTATTATACCGATGATACTACGTTGCAGGCACAGTATATAAAAATGCTTGCAGATACGGGAATCGGAATTGCTGTATTGGACGGTCCCATTGATAACCACTTTATGCAGTTTATCGAGTACAAAAACACCGATAAAGTTAAGTTTGCAAGAATTGACTCCGACGTTGCAAGCAGTCTTAAATCAGAAGGCAGTGACGAGGATAAAGAAGCAATGACAAAGCTCACGGAAGCAGTTTCCGAAGATTTCAAGAGACTTTCCGGTAACGAAAAGCTTACGGTAAAGGTTGAATCTGTAAATTCATCCATGCCTGCTATTATACTTCTCTCCGAACAGGGCCGAAGAATGCAGGAAATGATGAAGCAATTCGGAGGAAGCATGAACTTCCCCGTAGATGACCAAACCTCGCTCGTACTTAATTACAACAGCCCTGTGGTTAAAAAATTGACCGTTTTAAAAGAGTCGGCAAGCAATTCAAACGATGATGAAAAAGCGAAATTTGATATGTTCTGCGCTCAAATTTACGACATTGCAATGCTCGCACACAAACAGATGGACACAGAAGCACTTTCTCGATTCATTGAACGCTCAGCAGACATTCTTAAGCTTGCAATCGATTCAGAAAAATAATTAAGGAGAACTTTTATGCGTAAAACAAAAATCATTTGTACAATAGGTCCTGCCTGCAATAACGAAGAAACTCTTACGCAGATGTGCCTTGCCGGCATGAACGTTGCAAGACTTAACTTTTCCCACGGCACACACGAGGACCACTTAAAGAACTTTGAGCTTATAAAAAAGGTTCGCAGCAAATTGGGACTTCCCATTGCCATAATGCTTGATACCAAGGGTCCCGAATACCGTATTAAAACGTTCAAGGACAAAAAAGTAACGCTTAAAGAAGGAGAAACCTTTACGTTTACCACGGACGATATCATAGGTGATGAAACAAAGGTTTCCGTAAGCTACAAGCACTTGGTAGAAGAGCTTGAGATCGGGGACAAAATATTGGTAAATAACGGTCTCGTTATTTTCGAAGTTACAGCACTGGAAGGCACGAATGCAGTCTGCAAAATTTTGTCGGGAGGTGTCCTTTCCGATCGTAAGAGCATGAGTTTTCCGAATAAAGTCCTTAAACAGGATTTCTTAAGCGAGCAAGACAAAAAGGATCTCCTTTTCGGAATTGAAAATGATATAGACTTCGTCGCTGCTTCCTTTGTTTCTTCGAAACAGGATATGCTTGACCTTCGTGAATTCCTTGATTCAAACGGCGGTGCGGACATTGACGTTATTGCAAAAATAGAAAACAGAGCAGGTGTTGATAACATTGATGAAATCTGCGAGATAGCTCACGGAGTAATGGTTGCAAGAGGCGACCTGGGTGTTGAAATTCCTTTTATGGAAGTCCCCGCAATTCAAAAGTTTCTTATAAAAAAATGCCGTCTCTTGGGAAAACGAGTCATTACGGCTACCGAAATGCTTGAGTCAATGATTACCAATCCCCGCCCTACCCGTGCTGAAATTTCCGACGTTGCAAATGCCGTTTACGACGGGTCATCTGCCGTAATGCTTTCAGGAGAAACCGCAGCGGGAAAGCATCCCGTGGACGCAGTCAGATATATGGCTCAAATTGCCGAATATACTGAGAATAAAATTGACTACTACAAATGGTTTACATCAACGGATTTCAGAATCCAAAATACACTTGATGCAGTGTCACACGCGACCTGCTCAATGGCTGTTGACGTACATGCCAAGTGCATCGTGGTAAGCTCCATTTCAGGCAGAACCGCGCGAATGGTAAGCCGTTTCAGATGCCCTGTTGATATTATAGGCATAACCACTTCTGAACGTGCATGGCGCAAGCTTAATATGAGCTGGGGCGTAACTCCTGCGCTTACCGAAACATTTAATTCGGTCGAAGTAATGTTCTACCAAGCACTAAAACAAGCACAAAAAATAATGAAATTACAAAAAGGTGACACCGTTGTGCTCACAGGCGGACAAATCACCGGCCTTATGGGTAACACGAACACCATAAAAGTTGAAACTCTGTAAGACTTTTCACAAACAAAAAGCAAGCGGGTTGAAGAATTTCTTCAACCCGCTTGCTTTTTGTTAAAATTAATGAGTAACGTATTTTCCACCCAACTCTAAAGGCTTTTTAATCATTCTACCGTCTTCTTCAAAAAGCATCTTACGCTTTGAAAGCTTGTGAATACCCTTATCAATACAAACCGATTCGGGAGGCGCAAGCAAAAGTTCGGGATTATTCATGTACTTAAGAAGCATACGAGCCGACTCTGCATAATAGTGACCGTTACAAATTCTTTCATCCGCAACAACCTTAATATCCATCATTCTTTTACGTACGGAATTACCGTCTTTGTCCTTGGAAATTTC
>JAZPZG010000051.1:0-11333 GCA_045544575.1 Clostridia bacterium | reverse complement strand
AAGACCGCTTGGGCCTCCGACTTCTCTGACACAGAGGTAAAACGCTACATACAAGGAAAAACCGTCTTGAGACAAATCGGTGCGAATGATTTTACCGTGGAAAGCGGTGATGAAATTGTACTGTATGCGGCTTCGTGTGACAAGGTTTTTGCTGTTGCAAAAGCAGAGGTACAAGAGGGCGGAAAAGTAAAATTATGTTCACATAAATTTTTTGGTCTTTAAGGTGATGAGTATGGAAGTTTACGGCTGTGTCAACGGTGCAGAGAAGTTTGAAAAAAATGAAAAAGGCGTGGGTATAGGACTTGGTAATTTTGACGGAGTCCACCTCGGTCATGCGGCACTCATGGAGGAATTAAAGAAGCAATCTGAGCTCAGAGGAATTCCGTCTGTCGTATATACTTTTGCAAACCATCCCAATAACGTCCTTTTTCCGGATAATCCTACAAAACTTATTATTACAAACACTCAAAAAGCCGCGATTATTAAGAGCAAGCGTGTTGACGGGGTGTTCTTTGAGCATTTTGACAGGCGATATGCGGGAATGAGCGCTGAGCAGTTTGTAAAAGATGTTCTGGTAGAGAAGCTTAATGCAAAGGTTGTAATAACGGGACACAATTATTCTTTTGCACGGAAAGGTGAGGGTACTCCTGCACTTTTAAAGAGCTTCGGCGAAAAGTACGGTTTTGATACGGTCATCATCCCTCCTGTTGAGGTTGAGGGAACCGTTGTTTCAAGTACGTTGCTTCGTTCAATAATAAAAAAGGGCGATATTGAGCTTTATCCCAAGTATACGGGACGAAGATATTCCATGCCCGGAATCGTTCAGCAAGGCAGAAGAGTAGGCAAATCTCTTGGCTTCCCCACTGCAAATATTTTGCCGAGAGAAGGCTTTGCACTGCCTGAAAGCGGGGTTTACATAACTGAGACACTGATAGGCGGTGTTTTACACGGCGGAATTACAAACGTTGGTAATAACCCTACCTTTAATCTTGATAAGACGACTGTCGAGACACATCTTTTTGACTATGATGAAACTCTTTACGGTCAAAGCATCGAGGTGTTTTTTATAAAGAAGGTCCGCGGAGAAATTAAGTTTGATTCCCCCGAAGAGCTTTCAAAGCGTGTAAATCTTGATATAGCTGCCGCAAAAGAATATTTTATAAACAGGTAAATCGGGATAGCTGACGCTGTTGACTAATTGCGGGTGTGTGTTAAAATAGATTTGTAGGAATAACGGAGGTATTGCCATGGGAGCAAATGCTTTTATGCTTGCGGCTGCGGAAGGTGCGGAGTCATTTGTGTCTTTCCCTAAGCTCGGACTTAAGTTTAATATCGAAAGAAGCTTTTCGGTATTCGGTTTGGATATATATTGGTATGGTGTCATTATATGCATAGGTATGCTGCTTTGTATTCTTTTGGGTATGCGGCACGGAAAAAAATATAATCTGGAAACTGAGCGAATGCTTGATTACGTGCTCTGTGCGGTGCCGTCTGCCATTGTGGGCGCAAGGCTGTATTACGTTGTGTTTTCTTGGGATATCTATAAGGGTGATATTTCTGCGATTTTTGATATCAGAAGCGGCGGACTTGCCATATACGGCGGAATTATAGGTGCTGCGTTGGCGATACTTATAATGGCACGCATAAGAAAGGATAAGTTTCTGCATTTAATTGATTTTGCAATGCCTTATATAATGTTCGGTCAGGCGATCGGACGTTGGGGGAATTTTGTGAACCAAGAGGCGTACGGTGCTGAAACGGATTCCATTTTCGGTATGACCGGAAGCCGTATTGCAGAGGAGATGGGAGAAAACGTACTTGTTCATCCCACTTTTCTATATGAGTCTTTGTGGTGCTTTGCAGGGTTTGCTTTCCTTTTGTTTTTCAGGTCAAAGCTTCAGAAGAATTACGGCGAAGTAACAGCACTTTACATGATAGTATACGGTATAGAGAGAGCCTTGGTGGAAGGTCTGCGTACAGACAGTCTTATGCTTTCCGTAGGCTCTGTTGATATAAGGGTTTCACAGCTGTTGTCAATAGTACTCGTTGTAATAGGCGTTGCTCTGTTTATTGACAGCAGAATGAGAGGAGCTTCTGTTGTAAGGGGCTGCGTTTCGGAGCTTCCCCAAAACGAAGAAGATAACCTCGGAGAGGCTTCGGAAGAAGAGGAAAAAAGTTCTATTTCATTGGTAATTGAAGCTATGAAAGAGGCTTCGGAAGAAGAGAACGACTGATTTTAACAAGAAAGAAAAAGTATGAAACATTTGGGTAATATAACGCTACAACACAGCAGAAAAGCCGACTACTTTCAAAGATTTGACTACTTTTTGATGGTAGCGGTGCTTTCTATTACCGCGATAGGGCTTGTCTATTTGAGCAGTGCTCAGTATGATAAGTACCAGGATCACGGTGAGAAGGCTATGATGGTGCAGCTCGTGGGTCTTGCCATTGGAGTTGTGCTTTGTATCGTTATGACCTTTTTTGATTATCGTACGTTTAAAAAAATATATATTCCGTTTTATGCATTTAATATACTGCTCATGGTGGCAGTTTTTCTGCCCGGAATCGGAATCGAAGAGGGTGGAAGCCGAAGCTGGCTTAATTTGGGTATTACCACATATCAGCCTGCGGAAATGATGAAGCTTGCTATGGTTATTTTCGTAAGCATTTATCTTGAAAGAGCACAGCGTGAGGGCTTTACGTTAAGAAATGCCGCTATGATTTTCGGAGGGTTTCTTCTTCCGCTGGGTCTTGTTTTTCTGCAAAAAGATTTGGGAATGACCATAGTATATGCATTTACATTTTTTGTGCTTATATTTGTCGGCGGAATAAAATTTAAATATATTGCGGGTATTTTGGCGGCGGGCTGTGCCATGCTTCCTTTTGTGTGGAAGTTTTACATGAACGGAACAAGGCGTATCCGCTTTTTGGGCTTTCTTGATCCTAATAACGAGCTTTATTTTGACTATACGTTGCAATTGAGACGTTCGCTCACGGCGATAGGCTCGGGAGGCCTGTTCGGTAAGGGCTTGGGAGAAGGGCCCATGAACACCGACAATAAAATTCTCGTAAAGCTTACCGATATGATTTTTACGGTAATTTGCGAGGAGGGCGGCTTCTTGATGGGAGCCTTGGTGGTTTTTATTTTTACGGTGATACTTTTGCGAATGCTTAATATTGCACAACGCTCAAGTGACTGCTTCGGAAAGTGCGTTTCGGCAGGTATTTTCGCTATGTTTTTTATAGTAATATTTCAAAATCTTGCTATGAACGTGGGATTGATGCCGATTACCGGCCTTGCTCTTCCGTTTGTGAGCCAAGGCGGAAGTGCGATGCTTACAAATTATATAGCGATTGGAATGATAATGAGTATTTCGATGAGGCGTGAACGCGGATTTTTCAGTGATTAAGATTTTACAATGAAAGGGATATAATATGTTCGGCGATTTTATTTTAAAGAATTACGGTGTAAGTGAGGAAATATACAGAATAGGTCAGGAGACAGAGGAAGGTCTTTCTGAGGTTTTTGCACGGATTGACCGTGTGCGAGATTACAATCAGATTAAGGTTTTAAAGGCTATGCAGGATACCGGAATTGCGGAAAGGCATTTTGCGGGAAGCTCAGGCTACGGATATGACGATATAGGCAGGGATGCAATTGACGAGGTATATGCAAAGGCATTCGGGGCAGAGTCAGCCGTAGTAAGAAGCCAGATCGTTTCGGGAACTCATTGCCTTTGCACGGCACTTTTCGGCGTGTTAAGACCGGGTGATGAGCTGCTTGCGGCAACGGGAAAGCCTTATGATACTCTTGATACGGTTATCGGTTTGCGTCCGGGTAACGGATCTCTCATGGAATTCGGTGTTAAGTATAAGCAGGTTGACCTTCTGAGTGACGGAGAACCCGATTACGAGGGCATTTACGAGGCTGTAGGCCCTAAGACGAAAGTGGTGCTTATACAGCGTTCGAGAGGATACTGCTACAGACCTGCAATGACACTTTCACAGATTGAAAAAATTGCGGCGACCGTAAAAAATAAAAATCGTAATACGTTGGTGTTTACCGACAATTGCTACGGTGAGTTTGTTGATATTGAAGAGCCTACGCAGCACGGCGCAGACTTTATGGCAGGTTCGCTAATTAAAAATCCGGGCGGCGGCTTGGCTCTCAGCGGAGGTTACATCGCAGGACGTGAGGATATAGTTGATATGTGCGGCGAGCGCATAACAGCGCCGGGAATAGGCAAGCATTTGGGCGCTTCTCAATTTGCCTGCAGAAATATTTTACAGGGCTTTTATTTCTCGCCCCACATAGTTGCGGAAAGCTTAAAGGGTGTTGTTTTTGCATCTGCATTACTTGAAAAATACGGTATAGAAACATCTCCTAAGTCCGATGAAAACAGAAGTGATATTGTTCAGTGTGTTAAGTTTAACAACCCTGAATTGATGAAGGCTTTTTGCCGTGCAATTCAAGAAGGAGCCCCTGTTGACTCATTTGTAGTTCCTGAGGCTTCGGAATTGCCGGGATATGATGATAAAGTGATTATGGCGGCGGGTGCGTTCGTACAAGGTTCATCAATAGAGCTTTCTGCAGACGGACCGATGCGCGAGCCGTATATTGCGTACATGCAGGGCGGTCTTACTTATGCCAACGTTAAGCTTGCCGTACTTATAGCAATGCAAAAGATAAAGAAAATGATGTGATTAATACGAAGTACTTAAGGAAGGAGCGTGGGTTATAAAATGGGAGACGACAAGACTATTGATTTTATGGCCGAGCTCGATAAGAGAAAAGGCGAAACTTACAGAGACATCGAAGAAGATGTTCCGGATTATATGAAGATTCTTTACGGAGAGGATGCTTCCGAGCATATGGTGCACAAGGATGAACAGGTTTTGTTCACAGAAGATGTGCCCAAGCAGCCTGAGCCGTCCTCAAGGCGCAACACCAAAGCTGCAGACGGGGCAAAGGTTCCCGCAAAGAAGCGTTCTTTGTACGGCGCAAAGGAAACAGACTTTGAAGCCCTTGATTTTGAGGATGGTGTTCCCGAAAAGAAGCCGAAAAAAGAAAAAAATATATCTGAAGCTAAGACTGAAAGATCGGCGAAGAAGGCTGAACGGAAAAGAAAGAATGACGAAAAGCTTGAACGCGTAATCAATGAGCCTATGGTGACAAAGCCCATGAATGCTGAGTTACACAAGGGCAGTGTAGCAAGAGGTGTATTGATCTCCGTAATTGCCATTGTGCTTATTGCTGTAGTTGCCGTCGTATCCGTCATAGGAATTTCCAGAAACTCGGTTTATACGTTGTCATATATTACAGAGGGTGATATTGTAAAAAAAGGCGATGGTAATGCTTGCTTTATAAGGCGTGGTGAGACTTTGTACGCCTCGAAAAGCGGTACTTTTGTGCCTAATGTAAACGAAGGCGATAAAGTGGCTGCGGGGTATATCATCGGGTACGTTACTGACGGCAGCTACGTGCATGACGTCGAAAAATTGCGTAATCTTGACAAGGTAATTCTTTCAATGCAGAACATGATAGGCGTGACAGACTCCATTGACAGTTCTGAACTTGAAACAGCGGAAAATGAAATCGCAGAGCTTACGCAGCAGCTTTCTCAAACGGCAGCTGCGGGCAGACTTACCGATTGTAACGATATAATGGTTAGGCTTGCTGCTGCTCTTAGCTACAGAAATGAGTTGCTCATAAATGCAGACAGCGGAAATGCCTCTGTTGCAAAGCTCCGGGATGAGCGTAATGCTCTTGCAAAGCGCCTGTCTGAGTGTGCATCGCCTGTAACGGCACAACAATCCGGTGTGGTTTCTTTTAAAATCAGCGGCAGTGAAAGCGCTGAGAATGATGCTTTTAACGCTCTTGAAGCGGCGCAGGGATATGCTTTGAACGTCAGCGCTTTAAACAAGGACGGAACGATTACCGCAAATACGGAGGTTACAAGCGGTCAGGCTGTGGCAAGGGTTGTTACTTCGCAGGATTATTACGTTGTAGTGACTGCTGACAAGGACTATAGTCAGCATTTGGGTAAAAATATTACTCTTGCGTCAAATGCCGGTAAATATAAGGCAACAGGGCGAATTTTATCATTTGCCGCCAACGGAGACGGAAGGTATAATATCATAATCAAAACGAATAAGGCTTTGAAATCAAGTCTGGAAGGGGCAACGGAGATTTCTTTTGACATCAGCCAGACATCCGGATTTTGTGTTCCGCTCAGTGCTCTTGCAGATTGGGATAAGCCCGGAAAGACAGCGCGTATAGCATTGGTAAAGGCAGGTACGGTGCAATTTGTTTATGTTTCGGTATTGGATTATGATGAAGAATTTGCCATTATAAAAAACAACGCTTATGCGGGAACGGATATTTACTACGGAGATGAGCCGGCCGATGAAAGCGAGGCCGTTTTCAAGGCGAATGATTGTTACGTGGTCAATGCACAAAGCGTTAAGGAGGGGCAGGTAATAACATGACAGAAGAAAACTTTGATTTGAACGCACGAATTTCCGAAAACCTTAAGCGTGTGAATTATCGTCTTCAAGAAACTGCGATTCGTGCAGGAAGAAAGCCTGAGGATATTAAGCTCATTGCTGTGTCAAAGACGGTTGGGTGCGATGCCGTGAGAGCCGCAATTAAAGCGGGGCAGCGTGAGTTTGCGGAAAACAGGGTGCAGGTGTTATCGGAAAAGCTTGAAGGTCTTAGCGGCGAAAACGTTAATTGGCACCTTATAGGACATCTGCAGACGAATAAAGTGAAGTACTGTGCAGATAAGGTTTGCTTGATACATTCTATTGACAGATTGGCGCTTGCCGAGGAACTGAGCAGGTTTGCCGTAAAGAATGATATTGACGTACACGGTCTGCTTCAGCTTAACGTTTCGGGCGAGGAGAGTAAATTCGGACTTGCGCCGACTGAAATTGACGAGTTTTTGGAAGGGTTTTCAAGACTTGAGCGTGTTCATATTGACGGGCTTATGACAATGGCTCCCCTTGACGCAGAAAAGCCTTTTTTAAGAGAAATTTTTGCTCAAACCAAGAAATTATCTATTGACATTTCTCAAAAAAATGTTCATAATGTTTCTATGGTGGAGTTGTCTATGGGTATGAGCGGCGACTTTGAAGAAGCGATTCTGGAAGGCGCTACCATGATTCGTATAGGAACAGCCATTTTCAGTTAATTTTTTTAGAGTTGAGAAAGTATTCTCGGTACGAAAGATTTTTAAGTTACGGCAGATGAGGGAGGAATATTTATGTCTATTATTGGCGATTCCGGCAAAGGTTTTGGCGGTGTTTTCAGCGGTATTAAGGGATTTATCGGCGACATCATGGGAAATACGAATGATGCTGAGAGTGTTCTCGGTTCGGATGAGTATCTCGAGGGTTCTGTTATGCAAGAGATGCAGGTAGAGGCTGAACCTGTAAAGGCAGTCGAGACAGAGGCTCCTGTTGCAGAGGTTAAAGCAGTTGCTGAGGAAGCTCCTGTGTCTGCTTTTGAAGAGAATAACAGACATTTAGAACAGGCTCCCGTTGCCGAAGTAAAGGCTGCTCCCGAGAAGAGTGAAAATACAAGTTATTCTTTTATAAAGCCTACGGAGTTTTTTAACAGTGTAGGTATTTCACGTAAGCAAAACAAAGGAGGAAACGAGATGGCTACAGCAAAGGCAAGCGCTCCGACTTCTTATACTGCTCCCAAGACTACTGAAAGAGTAGGCTCTGCGGGTGTCGGCTTTAATTATAATCAGGCAAACAACGATATGAATTCTTCTGCTAACCGTACCTTTACTTCACAGAAGACTGCTTCTTCTTCAGGTGCCATCGTTCAGTTTTTTGAGCCTAAGGATACGAAGCAGGCAGATGACATCTGTACTGTGCTCAAGGCAGGTCATATTGTTGTTGTAAATCTCTGTAATATCAGAGAAGAAAGTGACAAGATTCGTATAATTGATTTTGTTGCAGGCTGCTGCAAGGGAATTGATGCAAAAGCACATACTATCGCTCCGAAGAGTATTTTTATTGCGGCTCCCAGAGGTGTTGAGCTTCGTAAGCCTGTTGTAGAATACGCAGAGCAGACTAATGAGGGTACTCCTGCTTCAGCTCCGTTCTTCGGCGGTATTAATTTCTCCGCATCTTCGAATAACGAGCGTAATTTGAATGCTTTTGACCCCAGAATCTGATTTTAAAATATTAATTAAGAGGTTATGTTCCGCCTGTGCTGCGGCCCTTCGGGACTGCTGTTCGGGCGGATTGTTTTGAAATTATGAACGTCGAAAATAATGATATAAAGAAAACAGCAATAATGTACGGAATTATATGCGCGGCGGATTGTATTATTGCCGCGGTGGTTTTTCTTTTGGCGGCACTTGTGTGCAGAAGTCAGCTGCACGTTTATGCCAAATTTATCTTTATTCCGTTTTTTGCTTTTTTTGCAGGTTTTTTTAACAGATACTTTTTTCGCAAGTGTAAAAGTTCAGCGTTGGTTGTTTTGCCGATATGCTTTTTGTTGCACTTGATTTTTGCAAGAACGTCATGGTCTGTTTTTTTATGGATGCTCTTATATGCGGGAAATTGGCTGATAGGAGTTATTCTGGCTTTCCTTGTTCTTTCGTATACCGCAAGGAAAAAGACCAAATAAAAAACAGTTGACAGCCGTGTTTTCTTTTTTGTATAATCAATCCTGTAACTGAATAGAAGGCGTTGAAGAAAACAAGTAGTCTTGAGAAGATGTACTGCAGAGAGCTTGCGGCGGTGAAAGCAAGTGTCATTATCAGGATGAACTCATTTCGGAGCTTTCCGTGCGAAGATCGTATGGTTGTGTAGTGCGGAACGTAGTCGGGCGTTAACCGAGTCTTGAGTGAATCGCTTTTGCTTTGGCGGGCGGTTAATTAGAGTGGTACCGCGGAATTTAATGTTCGTCTCTATATTTATATAGAGGCGTTTTTTTTATGCCGTTTAATACTGTGTTTTCGGAGGATTTTTTATGAATGCAATTTTTGGTGATAAGGACAACAGTTTGATAGATATGACTTTAGGTGACCTTCTTGACAGGACTGCTTCGCTTTATCCCGATGTTGACGGTGTTGTTTACAGTGACCGTCCGTTCAGACTTACATACAAGCAGTTTAAGGATAAGTGTGACGAAATTGCAAGAGGCCTTTTGGCAATAGGTGTGCGAAAGGGTTGTCACGTTGCTATCTGGGCTACCAACTACCCCGAGTGGATATTGCTCATGTTTGCAACCGCAAAGATTGGAGCTACGCTCGTTACCGTTAATACAAACTACAAGATTTTCGAGGCTGAATACCTTCTGAAGCAGTCAGATACCGACACGCTCGTTATGATGCACGGCCTTAAGGATACTTGCTACACTGATATTATCAACGAGCTTTGTCCTTCTCTTAAAAACAGCGAGCCCGGTCAGCTTGTAAACCCCGACTTGCCGAGACTTAAAAGAATTATTTATATAGACAAAGAAGAGGACACCCCTGCGGGAATGTATCATTGGTCGCAGCTTTCCAAAGAGGCTGAAAAAGTAAGTCAGGAGACTTTGGTAGAGGTGCAAAAGAGTGTCGTTTCATCCGACGTCGTTAATATGCAATACACCTCCGGTACAACAGGCTTCCCTAAGGGTGTAATGCTTACACACTTTAATATTTTGAATAACGGCAAGTGCATCGGAGATAACCAAAGATTAAGTCCCGTTGACAGAGTTTGTCTGCCTGTTCCGTTCTTTCATTGCTTTGGTTGCGTGCTTGGCATTATGGCTTGTGTAACTCACGGCTCTACTATTGTTCCTGTTGAACGCTATAACCCTGTTCGTGTTATGAATGCTATTCAGCAAGAGCGTTGCACTGCAACGTACGGTGTGCCTACCATGTACATTGCTATGCTTGAACACCCCGATTTCCCGAAGTACGATTTTTCATCGTTAAGAACGGGTATCATGTCAGGCTCTCCTTGCCCCATTAAGGTAATGCAGCAGGTGGTTGACCTCATGCACATGTCTGAAATTACGATTCCGTACGGAATGACGGAGACTTCTCCCGTTTGTACGATGACTAACATTGAGGACAGTATAGAGAAGCGTGTTTCCACTGTAGGCCGCATGATGCCTTTTATTGAGGTAAAGGTGGTTGACCCCGAAACTAACGAGGACGTTCCGGCAAACACCCCCGGTGAGGTTGTTGTAAGAGGATACTCGGTAATGAAGGGCTATTACAACATGCCTGAGGCAACAGCGAACTCTATTGACAGCGAGGGCTGGTACCATTCGGGAGACCTTGCTATGATAGATGAGGACGGTTATTTTAAGATAACGGGCCGTATAAAGGATATGATAATCCGCGGAGGCGAAAATATTTATCCCAAGGAGCTTGAAGAATTCCTTTACACACATCCCAAAATCAAGGACGTGCAGGTAATCGGCGTTCCCGACAAGAACTACGGCGAAGAGGTTTGTGCTTGCGTAGTTTTAAAAGACGAGGTAAGTGCGAATGAGTCAGAGGAGGACTTGCAAGCAGAGCTTAAGGAATTTATGAGAGCTAACATTTCAAGGCATAAGACTCCCCGCTACATCTGGTTTATGGAGGGCTTCCCCATGACGGCAAGCGGCAAGATTCAAAAGTACAAGATGCGCGAGATGGCTGTAGAAGCGCTTAACCTCGGCGATGCGGCGAACATCGAGACGGCGTAAGGGAAAAGAAGTAATATAACGAATGAAAGAGCTGTTTTTGAGATGTAAACGGCTCTTTTTTTGTTCGAATTTAAAAATATTTAAAATTTTTTTAAAAAAAGTGTCACAAAATGGTTTTTTAAATTGTATATATAGTAGAAGGTGAAAACAGGATAAAAATAAGATTTAATCTTGTGCTAAACAAGCGTATTGACAGGATCAAAAAAATAACCGTATAATGTGAATGTAAAATTACGTGAAGAGCAGTTACTTAGATTTATTACATTTTTATATTTTGATGATTAAAGAAGGTGTATTATGAGAATTATGGTAGATATCCCTGACTATGATGGGAATGGTTTAGATGTAATTTGGGAAACAAATTCTAAATATGTGATAAGAGTTCAAAACAATGATGTTGTTATATCAGCTAATAAAAGCGGGTTGATTTCATTAGCGAAGCAAATGTTGTATATGGCACATAATAATTTGCCTACGGGTAGCCATGTCCACTATGATAGCTTTTTTACAAAGATGAATAACGAGTGTTTTGAACTGATAATTGAAAAAGAGGCAAATTAAAGCGAGTAAGCACATAAATTTGTCTTTTAATGATGAAACGGTTAGAGGGCATTCTTGAACCGTTTCA
>JAZPZG010000050.1:0-11052 GCA_045544575.1 Clostridia bacterium | reverse complement strand
ACGGTCCCCGAGATCTTTATTTTAAATTTATGATGTTCTTTACGATTTTACTGACGTCTGTTCCCGTGTTTTCTTCCGGTCCGTGTCAAGCAGGATTTACCTTTATCATAAAGAGCTTTGTAAAAGAAGAGCCTTGCTTTTTATGGCACGACTTCATCACAAAGGCGAGAAGTAATTTCGGTATTGCTTTAAAGACGTCCCTTATTAACGGCGTAGCAGCGACGTTGCTTGCTCTTAATACCACAGCGTGTATGGTTATTTCAGCTCCCGATAATGAGATGTATAATACGATGCCTTTTGCAATTTTGTTTACAATGTGGGCCGTGGTAATATTCTTTGCATTTTTGCTTTGCATGATGAGCATGTATCAGTACCACATGATTGTTACGTTTAATATAACGTTAAAACAGCTCTACCGAAATTCGTTTGTGTTGGTGCTTGTAAAATGGTTGCCGTCATTGCTGATATTCCTGCTTAACTGTCTGCTTGTAGGTTTACCCGTATTTCTGCTTCCTACGTATGACTTTATGGTATTCGTATTGATGCTTTTGTTCTACGTTTTGCTTTATCCCGCGGTAATAGGCCTTATAAACAATTTCTTCGTGTATCCGATAGTAAAAAAGTACATGATTGATAATCCTAATGCCGATAAGTCTGTTGATGACAGTGAGGAGAACGGAATATACAGTGCTGAAACAAACGAAGGTGCTGAAGCAAAGCCTGTAAGCGGCGGAAGATTTGAAAACGGACGATGGATAAATAACGACGAGGAGTAATGTGAGAGTATGAGTTACGTAAGCATTGAAGAAAAGAGAAAGCGTATAAAACAGAATTTACTTTGGGGTGCATGTGTACTCCTTTTGGTAGTGGTTATTGCCTTGGCCTTTAAGATAATTGTCGATAAAGGTATTTTCTCATCGGGAGGAAAGGGAGATAACGGGGGAAACCCTTCATCGTCAAGCACCGAAAAGCCTACTGAACCGCCCACACCGTCTCCTACGCCTTACGATTATATCAACGAAGAGGGCACTGATATTGCAGAAAGATTTAATGCTCCCGAGGGCTATGAAAAGGTTGAGTCTGAAAAGGGAAGCTTTGGAGAGTATCTCAAAAATTATCCGCTTAAGGGCTACGGTGAGCAGGCATATCTTTATGATGATAAGGCATTTCCGGGTGAGGAGCTTGTTTACAGTGAGGAAACCTCTACCGTAGGTGTATTTAAGCAGCAGGATACTCTTACAAGATGGCAGCAGTGCGCCGATACTGCAATTATGCTCTATGCGGAGTATTTGTGGGATCAGCAGCGCTATGACGAAATAATTTTTAATTTTGCAAGCGGCTTTGAATGTGCTTATTCCAAATGGGCAGAGGGCTACCGTGTTGATCTTTCGGGGAAAGGCGCATGGGTAAATAAGGCAGGAAAGAACGGCGTGATTGCAGGTGATTATACGTATCAGACGTTCCTTAAATACCTTGATCTTATTTATCAGTATGCAAACACCGATTCGCTGGCTACCCAGTTTAATTCCGTCAGCTTTGCAGACCTCATGCCCGGCGATATAGTGGTTGCTACGCGCATACAGCTTAGAGAAGCTGCTAAAGAGATTGACGCTGACATGGCGGCATCAATTGATTACGGCCATGCGATGATAGTAGTAGACGTTGCGGTAAATGCTCAGGGAGAAAAAGTATTTATGCTTGCCGAGGGAAATACTCCTGCAACTGAGGCTGCCGTGCTTGAAAACCCCGACGCCTCTATGGGTGTATGGTTTAAGCTTGACAGTGATGGAAGATTTGTAAAGAGCTCAAGCGGTATAAGATGGAAGAGCAGCTGGTTTTATACGTTTAATGAGCCGAAAGAATAAGTTTGTGAATAATTAAGAATTATCCGGAGAAAATAATCACAAAGTTAAAATCATGAAAGGTGATTGTTTTCTATGGGGATTGTTAGAAATACTAAAACTAAAGTATGGCAATGGGGCTTTTGCGTTTTTTGCGGCGCAATAGCCCTTTCCGTGCTTTTATGCGGTATAGGCATGGAATACAGCGGAAATAGGTCTGCAGAGGTATCCTTAAATGAATTCGGCTCGGTAGAAACCTTGTCTAAAAGAGGCTCTGTCGGAAGTGAGGTTCGTAAAATACAAACCAAATTAAAAAACTGGGGTTATTATACAGGTTCTGTGGACGGAATTTACGGAAGCCGTACGGAAAGCGCCGTGCGAGCTTTTCAACGTAAAAACGGGCTTACGGCAGATGGTATTGCAGGTCCTAAGACTCTTGCGGCAATGGGCCTTCCTACGGGCTCATCTTCCGGTGGAAACAGCTCCGTGTCTGCAAATTCGGCAAACGTAGAGCTTCTGGCACGTGTTATATACGGCGAAGCAAGAGGGGAAACGTATGTCGGACAGGTTGCGGTAGCCGCGGTTGTACTAAACAGAGTAGAGGACAGCAGATTCCCGAAGACAATTGCAGGTGTGGTGTACCAGGCAGGTGCTTTTGATGCGGTCGCTGACGGACAAATAAATCTGACACCCAATCAGACTGCTTATAAGGCGGCGCGTGATGCTCTTAACGGGTGGGATCCCACATACGGAAGCATTTATTATTACAATCCATCTACCGCTACGAATAAATGGATAAAAACGTTACCGATAACCGTAAGAATAGGGAAACACGTATTTTCCAGAGGACACTGATTTATATTACAAAACATTCACTTTATTTGCTAATTTATTTTCCTTCGGGACTTGAAAAAAGGGCTTGTCAATGTTATCATTGATATGACAGTTTATCTTGGAGGTTTGTTTATGGCATCTAAAAGAGTTTGTGACACAGATCAGATTTTTCCTATCGGACCTTTGGCTCTTATCGGAATGAAGGGCTTTGAAGATTTTACATCCGAGGTTAATCGCTGGATTATTGAAGGCAGAAAAGAGAGCATGGGCTGTGCAGAAGAAAATTACATGATCAAGGCACGTTGTCCCAGATTTGCAAACGGCGAGGGCAAGGGTATTATCGATCAGACTGTAAGAGGAAAGGATGTTTTTATCCTTTGTGATGTCGGAAATTATAATGAAACTTATAAAATCATGGGTTCCGACAACCACATGTCTCCTGATGACCATTTCCAGGACCTCAAGAGAATGATTTCTGCTATAGGCGGAAGAGCAAAGCGTATAAACGTTGTTATGCCTCTTCTGTATAACGGCAGACAGCATAAGAGAATGGTAAGAGAGTCTCTTGACTGTGCCGAAGCTTTGAAGGAACTTGCGAATTACGGTGTTTCAAATATTATCACGTTTGAGGCGCATGACGTGAGAGTTCAGAATGCTATCCCGCACGTAGGCTTTGAAAACGGAGTTGCATATTATCAGTTTGCAAAATCCATGCTTAAAAACATACCTGATATTAAGTTTGACAAAGAACACATGATGGTTGTAAGCCCTGATGAAGGCGGCGTAAACAGAAACCTTTTCTATGCATCCATCTTTGGTTTAGACCTTGGTGTTTTCTACAAGGTTCGTGATTTCAGCAGACTTGAAAACGGCAGAAATCCTATCTTAAAGCACGAGTTTATCGGTCTTGACGTAGAAGGCAAGGACATTATCGTGGTAGACGACATTCTTTCTTCCGGTGAGTCCATGCTTGACGTGGCTTATGAGCTTAAGAGAAGAAAGGCACGCCGTGTGTTCTGCCTCGTTACATATGCACTCTTCACCAACGGACTTGAGAAGTTCGACAAGTGCTATGCAGATAACGTATTGGACGGTGTTTTTGCTACCAATCTTACCTACAGACGTCCCGAGCTTAAGAATAAGCCTTGGTTTAATGAGGTTGACATGACTAAGTACGTTGCTAAGATTATAGACGGCATAAACTACGACGAGTCATTGGCAGACCTTATTAACCCCGCTAAGCGTGTTATTAACCTTTATGAAAAGGTTAAAGCGGGAGAGAAGATTTAATTTGTTTCAGTTGTGAATTTCAGTCACCCGCATGCGAGAAGCGTATTGCTCTTATGCCTGCGGGTGATTCTTTAAACGGAGGGATTTTTTTGAAAATTGCACTTATTACCGGAGCATCTTCCGGACTTGGCTGTGAGTTCATAAGCGAGGTAATCGAAAGAGTAGACGGCCTTGATGAAATTTGGCTCGTTGCAAGGCGTGAACAGCGCTTGTCTGAGCTTAAGGAGAAATATGATACGGTTTGTGCCGAAAAGGGCTTAAAAACCGTTATAAGGCCTCTTTCTGTTGATATTACGAAAGAGGATGGTATTGTACAGATAAAGAATGAACTTGAAAAAAGCTCTGCCGAGATAAAAATGCTTATAAACAATGCGGGCTGCGGCATCATCGGAAACCTTGATGAAATGCCTACCGAAGGTCAGGTAAATATGGTGCAGCTTAATTGCGTAGCAGTTACGGCGCTGACTTCAATTGCACTTCGTTTTATGAAGGCGGGCTCCAATATCATAAACGTCTGCTCAATCGCTTCTTTTGCACCTAATCCCAGAATGACTGTTTATTGCTCAACAAAGGCATATATACTCAGCTTTTCAAAGTCCTTGCGATTTGAATTAAAAAAGAAGGGAATAAACGTACTTGCCGTATGTCCCGGGCCGATGAGTACAGAGTTTTTAAGTGTTGCAGGTATTCAGAAGGGAACGTCAAAGACCTTTGATACACTTCCGAGAACAGAGCCGTCTCTTGCGGCAAGAGGTGCGGTAAAGGCGGTTTTAAAGGGTAAAGGAATCTATACTCCGAGGTTATTCTTTAAGTTTTACAGAGTATTGGCAAAGTTACTGCCGCATAGTATTGTTATGCATATGAGCAAAACGTAATTAAAATTAAAACAAAAAGTAAGTCCCGGGGATGACGCCGTGCGATGTCCTCGGGACTTTTTATATGAAAATTTTAAAATAAATTTTATTTTTTTGCAGCTTTTATTGAATTATGTATTTCAATAAGTTTTTTTCGAGATGAGACTCCGAGCTTGCCGTAAATGTTTTTGTTATGGAATTTTAAAGTATTTTCCTTGATGTTAAGCATTGACATTATTTCTTTGGAAGAAGAACCGGCTACGTAAGCTTCGTATATGGAGCTTTCTGTTGGCGTCAGCGTATTAAGTCCCTGCAGGAACCTTTCTATTGAATCTGCAGATACGGTATGTGCGGAAATGTTTTTTTCTGTTTTTTCGGAAACGGTTTGTTGTATTTCGGCTTCCTTTTGTTTTACCAAGGCCTTTAACTTCTGATTTTCATTTATGACAAGGTTAGCACCGAGCAAAAACAACTCGCTTATTATATATGAGACTGAAAGAAATTCAAACTCAATATGCGAAAGCTGTTCGATAAGCCAAACACCAATGTTTACAAATACTGCAATTACAAGAATAACGGCATGTGTTGTGGTGTCAATTTTTTTCTTTGCATAGGCATACAAAATAATAACTATCATAGCGGAAAAATATCCGAGTAAATAGACAAGATACAGCGGATGCAGCGGTCCGTAAACCTTGACCAAAGCAGCTACGCCGTTTGTTATGGCAAAGGATACGTCTTTATAGTAGATATCCAATATACCGGGGCTTGCGGCAATTAAAAAAACAACGCTGCTGAGGGCAATAAGAGACACAGTCAACCATTTTTTGTATGCTGTTTTGGTTACGTCCAATAAAACCATAAGCATTGACAGCGGTAAAAATACCGAGCCGAGATATGAAATTCTGTTAGCGAACAAAGCTGTTTCTAGGTTTTGTGAAAGCGATAATATTGTGTATCCGGTATTTACCACAAGTACTGATGAAAACAGTACCAAAAACCAAGTTTTCTTTTTTTCTATCAGGAGGCAGTAGCCGAACAGCAGCAATAAAGAAAGAACAGCAGTTGCTCCGTAAATGATAGAAAGGCTTGCCAGCTTTTCTGTAGATGAAGGGCTACATCCTGCAAAAGTAAAAATTATTAAAAACAGGGTAAATACCCCGACTATATATTTCTTCATAAAATTCATCTCCAAAACCAAACGTGGTATGCATTTTTATGCTTCCCACACTTTTTCCCACACTTTTTTGAAAATAAAAAAGGTTTTCCCACACTTTTTTCAGGAAAAGTGTGGCGACATGTTCCTTGAATATTGCTAAACTTTTAACAGGTGTATTATTGCATATTTTTGTGTTTCAGTCAAGTTTAAGGAGATTTGTATATAATTTATGCATTGTATTGTGATTTATGGAGGCAACGCAGATGAGAAAGAACGTTTATAAGAGAATTGCCGGTATACTTTTAGTATTGGTGGTGGTACTGGGAATGATTCCTGCCCCTACGCTTAAGGTTCATGCGGGTCACGTATGCCCTGACTGTGAGGAATGGATTGACGGCTCACCTTATTGCGACGAATGCTATAGGTGTGATGAGTGCATAGAGTTATGCCTTGAATGCGGAAAGTGTACTGATTGCACGGGATCGGAAATTTGCTCAGGCTGTTCCGACGAGGAAAGCGGAAATATGTGCAAGGAATGTACGATTGATAAAGGTTCCCATTGCCCGGGATGCGATGCTTGTTATTTTGGAGTGGGTGTATGGTGTGACGAGTGCGGTATGTGTGAGGATTGCTCACCTTATGACGAGGGCTGTTCAAACAATTTGGGAGAAGGAATACTTTGTGTTGAATGTGCGGCAGATAAGGGAAGCCACTGCTCCGGATGTGGTGCTTGCTATTTTGAAACGGGTGTATGGTGCGATGAATGTGGTTTGTGTGAGGATTGCTCACCTTATGACGAGGGCTGTTCAAACTATCACGGACAAGTTATTTGCATGGAGTGTGCGGCCGAAAAAGGTACACACTGTCCTGATTGCTCGACGTGCTATTTCGAAGTTGGAAGTTGGTGTGAAGAATGTGGCAAATGTGAAGACTGTTCTCCCAGTTGCTTGTACTGTTGTGAAGAAGCAGGAGCAGTAATATGCGGCGATTGCGCCATTGATGGGGGGCTTCACTGTACCGAGTGCTCCGAATGTTACGGCGAATGTGGTGGTGAATACTGCATTGAATGCGGTGTTTGTGCAAACTGTGCTGAAATCTGTTCTACCGAGGAACTTTGCATAGAATGTGGTATTAGTAACGGATACCACTGCCCAAATTGTGAGGGGTGCGGAGATACCGCTGTTCTTTGTGAAGGCTGTGGTGAAAGATGTATTGACTGTTCAGATGATTTTTGTGAAAATTGTAATTTGTGTTCTGAGTGTGTTTTGCTCTGTCAAGGTTGCGATTCGTGTGCGGAATGTGCGGTAATATGCCCCAACTGTGAGGAGTTTTGTTCTGAGTGTGAAGGTCTTTGCGACGATTGCGAATTTTGCCTTGTGTGCTGCGCAGATATCGCCGGATTTGCGGGATGCGACTGCGGTGAATGGGTGTGTGTAGAAAGCAATAATTGGGAAGAACATTTTAATGAAAATCATACCGAAACAGACGAAAACCATAGTGCACGGTCTTTACCCACTTGGTCGTGGGATGATACATACCATTGGCATGCGTGCGTTTATTGTGAGAATCAATCACATTACACAAATATGAATAAACATACTTATTCTGCTAATGGTAAATGCACGGCTTGCTATTACGTAAAGGATGCTAAAATTCAGATTATTGTGCAGCCAAAGGATGTAAAATATGTTTGTGTGTCAAGTGCGAATGAAGATTACGATGAGAGCAACATTGCTCATTTTAGTGTAAAAGCAATTGGTAACAGCGATCTTACGTATACTTGGTGCAGGAGATATTATTCTAACGGTCAATTAACCTATAAGCCGCTGAGCAATCCGGGAGAACTTGAAAAATATGACGGTCCGGATTTGTCTGTTTTAGTTCCTACCGATGCTTGCTACAATGAGTATTATATTTGCTGTATCATTACCGATGAGGATGGTAATGAAGTAAAAACTGTGGACGTATTACTTAAAGCAAAACACGATTACCATTATTTTAAAAGGTGGAGAACTCATGAATATCCGTATGAATTAGCCGAAAGAAATAAATATGGACATATTCTTCAATGTGGCGGCGAAGGCTGTGAGAAAGTTACAAATCTTCGTCCGCACGTGGAAGAAAACAACGACGGCTATTGCGATATATGCGATTATGAAATCGGCAAGATCTTAGTTACTAAGCAACCTAAGAATGTTAAAAACGTATATGTTCGCAGTGCCATAGAGGATTACGATGAGAGCAACATTGCCCACTTTAGCGTAGAGGCAGTAGGGGAAAGTGCGCTGACCTATACGTGGTGCAGAAAGCAGTATGTAAACGGTGAATTGACTTATGTGCCGTTGTCCAATCCTTTGGAGGGTGAAAGTTACGATGGCCCTGATTTGTATCTTTTGGTTCCCACTGATGCTTGTTGTAATGAATATACGTATGCGTGTATCATCACAGACGAGGAAGGCAACGAGACGAGGACGGTTGACGTAGTGCTTTATGCAAAGCACAACTATCAATATTATCAACAATACCAAACTCATGAAAATCCTTATCCGACAGCGCGAAGAAGATATATCGGACATAAACTGCAGTGTGTCGGTGAAGGATGTGAAAAGGTGACGAGGTATCGTCCGCATACGGATACGAATAACGATTATTTCTGTGATGTTTGTGATTCTAAAAAGGATATTATGGTAGTTGCCATAGAGGTTACTGCACCGAAGGATGGTGCTTTGCCGAGTTATGCTGTTTCTACTGACAGTATTGCTTACCATGCAATGGGCGACAGCAGTAATTACACGCAGTACCGCTTCTGGTTAGAGTCTGACAACGGCATCGATAATTGGAAAATGATCGATAAAACTACGCCGTTCGTAGCAGGTAAATATTATAAATTTATTGTTGAAATGCAAACTAAGCAAGCATATGAGTTCCCTGTATACACTCATAGTAACGGAGAGACTGAATTAAACTTTTGGGCTAAGGTTAACGGAGATTATGCATATGCACAGACGACGTACGGCATGGATCCTACTCGCTATATTACGATATCCTACGAGTTTGGAATCTGTAACGATAGTGTAATTGAAAACATTACTATTGAAAATGTTACTCAACCCATAGCAGGAGAGAAACCTTCTTATTACGCTACCGTTCGAGGCAGCGGGTATTATATTGATGTAAATTATACACGTTACGAGGATGACAATATGCCTTGGGTTATTCCCGAGAACGAAAGAGAATATTATTTTGTCAACGGTATCGGTTGGGTTGACGTAACAGACGGCGCCTATGATTGGTTATATTCTCACGAGACATTTATACCCGGTCATGAATATAAAGTGTGCGTGCGCCTGAAAACAGAAGAAGGCTACACCTTCTACCATGATAAGGAATTAGAAATGATGTTTACGGCAAGTGTAAATGGGTTTGTTGCTCAGGGTAATACGACTACATCTTTCGGTCTTACCGAGCAGACAGTTAGTGCCTCTTTCTCCTGCGAGGGAAAGAATATAAACACTGTAATGGTAAACGGTCTAAGGGTACCGCGAGCGGGAGAGTCACCCGACTATACAGTTTCGATGGCATATCCTGAGTGGTATAGACTTGATCCTAATTACGGTGGCACAGGCGGGGTTATTTGGTACAACAGCGAAGGAAATCTGATGGAACCTACCGATAAGTTCGTTGAAGGTGAGAGATATAAGATTGAGATTAAGCTTATTCCCGCACAACTTGCCGGTGCAAATACATGTCAGTTCGTTTCTCCCGTATCGGCATACATAAATGGAAAGCAAGTAATCGAGAACGAAGATTGGGACGCTGTGTACTCCAGTACCAATGCTGTATATATATACTATACTTTTCCAAATGGAGCCTTGGCCTCTACAGAAGGAATTTCCGTAAGCGGACAGGTTACCGGCGTTAATGATGATTGGGGAGATATTACGTTACAGCTCATACCGCAAGGTTTGACAGAGCCTGCTTATGAAACCATCGTCAAAGGAAACATCACGGATTACTGTTTTGAAGACGTTGCTGCAGGTATATATATCCTCAGGGCATTCAAGGCAAATCACGTAACCTATGAGTGTAGCATTACCGTAGCAGATAAGTCTGTTTTACAGGACGTAACACTTTATCTTTTTGGTGACATTAACGGTGACAGCAAGGTAAACATGGCAGACGTTGTGGCAATAAGAAGATACCTTGTAAACGCAAGCAAATATCCTCTTAACGTAGAGGCTGCGGGCGACGTAACGGGTGACGGAAAGAATAACATGGCGGACGTTGTAAGAATTAGAAGATACCTCGTAAACTCCGAGGCATATCCGCTGGGGTGAAATTTAGTTTAATATTTTTGAAATTATATAATTAAATAAATATTAGGAGGATGATGTATTATGTCAATTTTCGACAAGCTTAAGAAAGGTGCAGATGCAATAAAAGCAGCTGCCGGAACCATTGGAAATCAGAAGGAAACGTTTACTTTTAATGCCCTTCCTGAAAGTCTTGCAGAGATGCAGGCGTTGCCTGAGGCATCACTTGATAATCCGTTTAAGACTGCGGCACTTACCGTATGTGCTTTGTGTGCATACGCTGCCGATAAGGATATCGGTATTGAGATGCTCAATTGGTTAAGAGGTCCGAGACCCCTTGGCGGTCAGGAGCTTTCGTTCCTTGTTGACAGATTCCGCGACGGTAAAACTTACGTTCCTTTTTCATATTTTAACGGAGCCACTCCGGACAATGATTACACACCGTCAGAGCCGTTTACGATTACTATTGAGAGTAATCCTTACTCAGATGCAAACGAGGGTTACAAAAAGCTGTTTATAAAGAGTGGCGGCGCAGATAATCCCCGTGAGATCGTTTTGCGTAAGAAAGGCGATGGTACGTGGCTTCTTTGGGATCAGTTTTTGTTAGTAGGAATTCGTGAGTCGAAGTCTGAAAATCCTTGGGCGTGATTTCTCATCTGTTTGTGGTTTGTCTGAAAAAATTTTTAAATTAAAAGGAGTAATTTATGGGACTTATTAAAGCTGCAATGGGTGCAGGCGGCGGAGTGCTTGCCGACCAGTGG
>JAZPZG010000049.1:0-3811 GCA_045544575.1 Clostridia bacterium | reverse complement strand
CGGTCCTTATATTCACTTGTCTCAAAGAACGTCGCAAGACTTTCCAGTTCGGAAGCCGCATCCCTCATTGCATCGTTACACGCAAGAGACCTAAGCTTTGCCGCCGAATCACACAGCTTGCCGCTTGCACTGATGATTCCTTCAATTCGCCCCTGTGCATCTGCGGAAATTCCGTTGTCACAGCATACACGAACGGCATCGTGTGCACTTTTTCGTTTTATACAGTCAAGTATTTTTTCTTTTACGGAATAGTCGGTATCAATCGAATCCATAAGACCCGATATAATTCCCATGTGCGAAACTGTCAATATAAAAGACTTGTCAATTATCTCAAGACTCTTTATGGCAAGATTCATTACCTCTATCGTTTTTATGATATCAATATTTCCTATAAACTCAATACCTGTCTGGCTTATTTCACGGAAATCGCCCGCATTTTTTGTCTTACGGTAAATATTCTCACTGTAATACAGTCTCTGATTTTCGCAGGCATCCTGTTTAACGTTTTTTATAATACTTAGCGTAACGTCAGGCTTCAGTGCCATAAGTCTGCCGCTTTTATCATTGAATGTAATATAGCTGTCATTGCCGAGGAAATTCTTGTTTTCAAGATAATATGCGTATTCCTCAAACTGATTCATTCTGTATTTTATGTAGCCGTACTGTTCATATAGCTGCCTTATTTTCAAGGAAACTATGTCTGCACGCTTTAAATTTTCAGTCTGTATTTTCATAACAAACCTGCCTTCTCCGTTTGATAACGTTTATTTACGCAAAATATTGCGTATCTGTACAATACCACGCTTTTTTGATTTAGTCAAGTAATATAATAATTTATATTAAAAAATTTTTTAATAATTTGTGTTGGGAAATTCAACTTACAAATTATAACATACCTTTTTATAAAACACAACTCTCTGCAAAGAAAGCGCGGCTGTTTTTACAACCACGCTTTTTGATACGTTTTATATTTCAGGATTCGAAACTGCACCGGCAATTGTTTTTCCCGAAGCTTCTTTACTGTGCTTCTCTACCCGCACTCTGTTTTGTTCTCCGTGTGTAAGGCAACCTGCGCCTCCGACACAACCGCCGATGCAAGCCATGCCCTCAATAAAATTAGCATCAAGTACTCCCTTGCTCTTTTTAAGCAGTGCCGTACGACACGCCTCTATTCCGTCACACGAAAGAGCCTTCAGTTCAAAGTCTATATTTTGTTCTTTAAGACCTTCTGCAACTGCGTCAGCAAGACCACCGCAACGTGCAAAAATTCTGCCGAAATACGATGCATTATCAAGAGTACTTTCCTCCAAAGCAGTAATGTCAATATCGCGGCTGTCAAACAAAGCCTGAAGCTCTTCAAACGTTAATACAGAGTCAACGTAGGGCTTTACACTATCAAGCTGTGCCTCAGCCTTCTTTGCCGTACAAGGACCGATAAATACGATTTTTGTATCGGGATTATTGTCCTTAATATACTTTGCTATTGCCGCCATAGGAGAAAGATTATGCGACACGTAAGGTTTTAAGTCAGGGAAATTTGCATCAATATACGATACAAACGCGGGACAACACGAGCTCGTAAGGAAGCCCTTTTCAGCAAGCTCTCCGGACTCTGCTTGTGCAACCATATCTGCACCTAAAGCCGCCTCCACAACGCTGTAAAAACCGAGGGCCTTTATTCCCGTAATGACTTGACCTAATTTTGCATAGGTAAACTGACTCGAAACCGATGGAGCAACCAATGCATACACCTTGTATTTCTTGTTATTCTCGCTTCTTTTAATCAAATCAATTACTTCTAAGATAAAAGATTTATCGGTAATCGCACCGAAAGGGCATTGATATACACAAGCACCGCAGCTGATACACTTTTCGTCATTTATCGCAGCCGCATTGTCCTCATTTATTGATATAGCCTTTACCTTGCAGGCATTCTGGCAGGGACGCTTACGGTTCATAATTGCAGAAAACGGACACACCTTTGCACACATACCGCACTCGACACACTTAGTCTTGTCAATATGGGCCACGTGGTTGTGGTCAAAAGAAATCGCACCTTTTTTACATACGTCTTCACAACGATGTGCAAGACAGCCCCTGCACGAATCGGTAACCTCATAGCCTGCCGCCGGACACTCATCACATGCAATATCAATTACGTGAATGATATTCTTATCAGCTTTATCACCGCCCATGGCTAGCTTTACACGCTCTGCAAGAATCGCACGCTCCTTATACACACAACAGCGTACGGTAGGAATCTTGCCCGGAGCAATTTTCTTCGGAATGTCAAGTACGTTTTCTGTAAGAGTGCCGTTCCAAGCCTCACGTGCAACCTCACGCAATACTTTATATTTTAAATACTGTACTTTTGTATCAAACTTTCTCATATCAAATACCTCCTCTGTAAACAAGGTGTATAAATAATTTAATAGATTATTAACATACTGTCAATGTAAATCACTTACAGGTCTTCAAAAAATCAAAATTTGCAAAAAGACAAAAAACTCTTTTTTATTTTACCAATTTATGATACCATAAAACCGTAGTTATTTCAAAGAAAATACGGAGGCAGAAAATGTCCGCTAAAACAGTTTTGATTACGGGCGGTTCCGGCGGAATCGGAAACGCTGTTGCAGAAAAATTTTACAAAAACGGTTACAACGTTGCTATTCAATACTTTAAGAACGAAGAACAGGCAGTTATGCTTTTAAATAAACTCCGCTCTCTTAACTCTGTGGGCGGAAATGCCGCATTGTTTCAGGCAGACATAACACGCTCCGAAAACGTGGCGATGCTTTTTGACAGCGTAAAAAAATCACTCGGCGACGTAGATATTCTGATAAACAACGCAGGCATCGGCAAACAAATTCTTTTCAATGATATTACCGATGATATTTGGAGAAACGTCTTTGCAGTAAACGTTGACGGTTGCTTTTACTGCTGCAGGGAGGCTCTTCCCCATATGATACACGAAAAGAACGGCAGAATAATAAATATATCGTCAATTTGGGGAATTACGGGAGCATCCTGTGAGGTTCATTACTCTGCCACAAAGGCCGCCGTAATCGGTCTTACAAAAGCCTTAGCAAAAGAACTCGGTCCTTCCCAGATAACAGTCAATTGCGTCGCACCGGGAGTGATAGACACCCCCATGAACGCACATCTTTCCTCTGATGACATGGAAGCACTTAAAGACGAAACACCTCTTATGAGAATCGGAACTCCCGAGGACGTTGCCAATGCCGTATATTTCCTTGCCTCCGACGAAGCAAGCTTTATCACCGGACAAGTTTTAAGTCCCAACGGCGGAATGGTTATATAAAACATCCGCATATTAAGAAAACAGCAAACCACCTGTGCAGTTTAAAAACTGCACAGGTGGTTTTTATGAATTATTTAACGAAAAACTAAATTACCCAAGCGGATATAATTCGGAGTTTACAAGATATCTTCTTATTTTTACAACGTCCGCCATGTTAATCTTTCCGTCACCTGTTACGTCGCCCGCAGCCTCTACGTTAAGAGGATATTTGCTTGCGTTTACAAGGTATCTTCTTATTGCCACAACGTCTGCCATGTTTACCTTGCCGTCTCCTGTTACGTCGCCCGGGGTATATTTCTCAATAGGTACCTCCTGCTGCTCCCAAGCAGCAACGAGCGTAATGTTGCCGCTTACTGCGGTATTGAAATCATAAGCAGAACCATTCAAAGTCCAACCCTTGAAATCAAATCCATCCTTGGTAGGATCGGCAGGCCTACTTGCATTCTGACCTTCTTCGATAGTCTGCGCTGTTACAGCAGATCCACC
>JAZPZG010000048.1:0-34990 GCA_045544575.1 Clostridia bacterium | reverse complement strand
ACAGAGGCTCCTGCAACTGAGGCTCCTGTTGAAGAGACAGAGGCTCCTGCAACAGAAGCTCCTGCTGAGCCTACAGAGGTTCCTTTCGATGGTCCTATCGCTTCTATCGGCGCTGAGGCTACAGTTGTTAAGCCCGGTGAGAACGTTGTTATCACTGTAACAATGCCTGAGGACATTGCTAACCTCACAGCTGTTGGTCTTATCATCAACTACGATGCTGAAGCATTTGACGTTGCTGCTTCCGGTCACAGCACAGGTTGGTTGTTCGGCGCATCTGCAACTGCAGGCGTTGCAGCAGGTAACCTTTCTGCAAACGATCCTATCCTCGGTGACGCAGTTGCCGGCTTGACATACAAGTTTGTATTCACAAGCAAGGATACAGCTGACGGCGACTACACATTTGAAGTTGTTATGGATGCTGACAACACATATGATGCTGACATGAACGCTGTAGAAATCGGCGGCGGAGACGTAACTGTTACCGTAACTGATGAAGAGCCCACTGAGGTTCCTACAGAGGCTCCCGCAACAGATGTTCCCGCAACTGACGTTCCTGCAACAGACGTTCCTGCAACAGACGTTCCCGCAACAGAGGCTCCTGCAACAGAAGCTCCTGCAACTGAAGCTCCTGCAACTGAAGTTCCCGCAACTGAAGTTCCTGCAACTGAGGCTCCTGTTGTAACAGAAGCTCCTACAAAGGCTCCTGATGTAGATGTTGACAATACACCTACAGGCGACAGCACAGCTATCGTATTCATGATTGCTGCAGCAGCTTTCGTTGTAACTGTTCTTCTTAAGAAGAGATCTTTCAATGCATAATTTAAAGATTTAATTCTTAAATATTGTTAACCAAAGCCCGCCGTTTCTTTTGAAACAGCGGGTTTTTATTTTATTTGTTATAAAATATTCTGATAGTAAAAAATAACTGTTGACTTTTCTTTCTGAAAATATTAGTATGAACATATATAAAATATTTTAGGAGGAAAACTTATGAAAAAAGTATTTGCTATTATTTTAACAATAGCGATTCTTACGACTATGGCTATTATGCCTGCTGCAGCGGCTGTTGATAAGACGTATGTTGAACTTTCAACTTTGGATAGTTGGACATACGAAAGTGCAACAGATGCTACTACTCTTGGTATGGATTTTGCTAACGGCGAGCTTTCTGTTGTTACAGATGGGGCTCTTTCCGGTTCTAAGTCTTTGAAAATTGCGAATTGGGCAGATATCAGATGCTGGGCTAAAAACTACGCTTCCGATGAAATCTTAATTGAAGCTAAGGTTAAAGTTTCTGCTCTTAACAGCACGCTTCTTTTCTGTGCATCTGAGGTTTCTGATGCTTCTACTGGCAGTGAAGGCACAGGCGGTGCATATGCAGCTATCCTTCCTGAGAACGGCGCGTATGTACTTTACGCTACAAACAATCAGAAAATTGCTACTTTAGAGGCTAATAAAGAGTATAAGATCGGATGTCTTTTCACAAAGGGTTCTGCTGACTACTACTTCTTTATTGACGGAGAGTGTGTTTCTACTGAGGCTTCCAAATTCGTAGCTTCCGTTACTGCTTTTAATGCTATCAGAATCAACCTTGATGTGGCTGAGGGCAACAGTCTTCTTCTTGATGATGTTAAGGTAGTTGCTACAGGTGATGCTTCTAACATTCCTGAAAAGGGTACTCCTGTTTGGACTTGGAACTTTGCTAAAGACGGATTCCTCGTATATGCTAATAACGCCGAGGCTACTTTGAGCGACGATGGTACTTATGTATGCTTTAAAGATATCAGCGAAAACGACGGATATATTCATCCTAGCGTAAATGGTACTGATCTTGCCGGTGTTACACCCGTTGATACAACTCTCGGTAAAATCGTTGTAGTTAAGATTAGAAATACAAGCGGCTCAGCTTTCAATATGGAACTTCTTATTGCCGGTGGCGCAGGCGGAAGAACTTCTGTTGTTCAACCTACTGCTGATTGGCAGTATGTTATTATGGACGACACAGTTCCCGGTTGGGGTACTTGGGGTGGCACTACTGATTGGATCAGAGTTGACCCTGCTAACAAGAATGGGGCTACTTGCGACATCGAAAGTCTTTCTTTGTTCTTTGACATAGACAGTGCAAATGATTGGATTGAAAATGACAAGAATCCTGCAACAGAGGCACCTGTTGTTACAGAGGCACCTGCTGCTACAGAGGCACCTGCTGCTACGGAGGCACCTGCTGCTACAGAGAAGCCTGTTCAGGGCGGTGAGACAGGAGATGCTACAGCTATCGTATTCATGATTGCTGCTGCAGCATTTGTTGCAACTGTTGTTCTTAAGAAGAGAGCTTTTAACGCTTAATTTGAAGAACTGAACTTTTAATAATAAAGCCTGCTGTTCTTTCGGGTACAGCAGGTTTTTTTTATTGACTTTTGCCGATGATTAATTTATTATAGTTGTATCAAATGAATTTTATTTGGAGGTTAATTATGAAAAAAGTATTTGCTGTGATTTTGACAGTAGCTGTTCTAGCTGCAATGGCTGTTCTTCCTGTTTCAGCTGCTGAAGCTTGGGAATATGAGGTGAATCCTCTTATTGCAGAGAGTCTTGATTCTAATGAAGAAACTGATTATGCTGACGACCATGCTGCTCCTGTTTACGTAGATAAAGGTGGAGACATGGAAATGATTCTTCGTAGACCTTACAAAGGTCCCGTATCAGCTTTCGTTTATGCTTTGGGTGATGGAATCACTGAAGGCGATGCTGTTGTAGGTTTCGATTTCAACTACGAAGTATCAGGCGACTATGGTGTTGCTATTCGTATTGTAACTGACCTTACTGCAGGCGATGTAGATTGGACTTTCCTCAACCAGATCGCTATCGTTGGTGCTTACGAGGGTAAGGCTGCTTTGCAGGTTTGGAATGACACTCTTGAAGCAGATGCTAACGGACGTAAGCTCGCTGTAGCTAAGGTTCTCGAGAAGGGCGAGGACTATACATTCTACTTCGTATTGACCCCCGGTAGCAACCAATACACCGTTGTAGTAAACGGTGAGGTTTGCGGAACATATACTCACTTCGAGACTCCTTCTGAAGTTTGCGGTGTTCGTCTTGATCAGCACGGATATACAGCAGAGGATACAACTGCTCCTGCAAACTTGATTGATGAGATGTATTTTGATAATTTCGTAATTGGTACTCCTGTTGAGCCCGGCGCTGCGGAGACAGAAGCTCCCGCTGACGAGACAGAGGCTCCCGCTACAGAAGCTCCTGCTACAGAGGCTCCTGCTACAGAGGCTCCTGCTACAGAGGCTCCTGCTACAGAGGCTCCTGCTACAACAGCTCCCACAACAGCTCCTACACAGGTTCCTGCTGAGGAAGAGTCAGGTTGCGGTTCTGTAATCGCTTCCGGCGCTGCTGTTCTTGTTGTAATGGCTGCTGCTTTTGTTCTCAGAAAGAGAAAATAATTAAAAACATTTGATTTAAAACAAAACGCTTTTGGCATTTCCATGTGGACGTGCCAAAAGCGTTTTTTTGTTATTCTTTGCATTTGTGTTGTAAAAAGTTCAACGCATCACCAATCATCGGGAAAGTGATGTCCGTCTTATCCAGGGCTTTGCTTGAAATGCCGACGGAATATCCTGCGTATTCAAACATGGGATAATCGTTTGCTCCGTCACCTACGGCAATGATTTCCTGTGAAGAAATATTCAAAAGGGTACATAAAAATTCCAAGCCTGTCTTTTTTGAGATATTTTTTGGTACAAAATCAAAAGAATCGCAATGACGATATATATCGAGTTCTTGCAAAGATTCTCTATGAGCCCCGATAAAGTGTTCAATCTCGTTAAATTCTTGCTTGTTTTTCGGGAAAGGAGTTATACCAACCTCGTTTGGCTGATACCACATGGTATTGCCGAACATCTCCTCCAAGGACTTCCTTACAAAATCCAATTCATAAAGCGCAGCTGCACTTACGGGGAGACGGTAATATTTATTCGGTGGCAGGTCTATTCCAAACTGAATGACAGCACCGTTCTCTCCAAGCAATATTGAATTGGAAATACCTGCTTGCCTCATAAGTCCGCAAAGATAGTAGACGGGTTTTCCTGAACAGATTGCAATCTTTATTCCTATTGCTTCAAGTTCCTTGAGTTTTTTGATGCTATCATTCGTAATACCTTTGCCTAATGCTGCTAAGGTGTTGTCTAAATCGAAAACAATCAGTTTATACATTTTACTTTTTATTCAATTTTTCTGCAAAAGCAGATAATGCCTCCGATATTTTTATATTCTGCGGACAGACGTCCTCACAACTACGGCAACCGATACAGTTGTGTGGGTGCTTGTCATTTGGAATAGTTTCCAGTCGCATAGAAACCAAAAAGCCTCCGCCGGTGAAGCATTGCTCATTATACAAGCCAAGCAGCGTGGGGATATCGAGCTCCATAGGACATTTTGAAGTACAGTAGCGGCAAGACGTACAGGGGACGCCTCCGGTCATTTTATTAGCAATGGAAAAGAGAACGTCGGTTTCCTTCTTGTTCAAAGGCTTTTCTTCTTTGAAAATTTCTATGTTTTCTTTAAGCTGCTCAAGATTTGACATTCCGGAGAGTGTTACCGTAACAGAATCTATTGCTTGTAAAAATCTGAACGACCAACCGGGAACGCTTTCGTCAGGTCGTATTGATTTAAGTGTGTCCTTGTCCTCGTCTGCAAGGTTAACAAGTCTTCCTCCTCGCAAAGGCTCCATAACCCAAATAGGAATATTATACTTGTTTAAAAGTTCTACTTTGCTCTTGGCATCTTGAAAATCCCAGTCAAGCCAATTAAGCTGGATTTGGCAAAATTCCATATGTTCTCCGTATGCGGCGAGAAATCGTTCGGTGGTTTCCAAGGTACCGTGAACGGAGAAGCCGAGATGCTTTATTCTGCCGTTTTCCTTTTGCTTCATAAGATATGTAAAAAGACCGTATTTGTCATTATCCAGATACAGGTCTATATTCATTTCACATACGTTGTGAAAAAGATAAAAATCAAAATAATCCATGCCGGTTTTTTCAAGCTGCTTCTCGAAAATTTCCTCGATACGCTCCATGTTTGAAGTGTCATATCCGGGAAATTTGGTAGCTATAAAGTAGCTGTTTCTGGGATATTTTTTTAGTATATTACCCATTACAATTTCAGACAGACCGCCGTGATATCCCCATGCCGTGTCGAAATAATTAATGCCTTGAGACATGGCATATTCAACCATTTCTTCCGTTGCAGCTTCGTCAATTTTTGAATCGTCGCCGCATACGAGCGGAAGCCTCATACAGCCAAGTCCGAGTGCGGAAAGCTTTATATTCTGAAAATTTTTATATATCATGATATCGCTCCTCTGTGATTTTTTTCTCAGTCTTTATTTATGAGACCGATAGCTTTCAGCTCACGATAAATTCTTGAAACGGGAAAGCCGACAACGTTATTGTAATCACCGTGAATACCTTTCACGTGCTTGGAGAAAATTCCTTGTATAGCATAGCTGCCCGCCTTGTCACGATAATCATCCGTATCAATATAGGCTTCCGCTTCTTCATCCGAAAGCTCGCTGAACTCTACCTGTGTACATTCGGAAAAAGAATGCTGTAAAAGCCTGCCGTTTTGCTCGTACAAAAGTGTAACACCTGTGTAGATGTCGTGGGTATTATTACTAAGCATTTTAAGCATGTGTCTTGCATGCGCCTTGTTTTCGGGCTTTCCCAGAAGCTGACCTACGTGGACGACAACGGTATCCGCGCCTATAATGATCTCGCCGGAACTAAGCTTCCTTTCCTTATATACGGCAACCGCTTTTCTTGCGGCGATCTCGCACACTGCAACCGACGGGTCCGTAGAGTATGCACTCTCGTCAGTGTCGGCGCTTACGCACTCATAAGGCAGCCCGAGTAATTTAATCAGTTCGCGTCTGCGAGGTGAGCACGATGCTAAAATTAATTTAATACCCAACGTAACATCCCCCTAAAAAGTATTTTGATATTATGATTATACTCTTTTGCGGCACTCTGTTTCAAGCAATAATTAACAATTGTCAAAACTATTCGAATTAAGTCGAAAGATTCTTGTTGTTTTTAGTTTGCGGACTTGCTATAATGAGTCTAACAACAGCTCGTTGTTATATACAAAAGGAGGAATTTCCAATGTCTAAGAAAAGTCTTGCATTGTCTAAAGCAAGAGAACTGTATGAGAGAATTATATTGAAGCCGGAAAATACACCGGTTTCGTTTGTATATGGTGATAAGGCCTATTACGGTTTTGGCGATTTGACCTTCATAGGGAAGGAGGAGTCTGCTTCCGAAAAAGGCGAAAAGGTTGTTTTTAAGTATAAGGTAGACGACGTTCTTGAAGCGTCTTTGGTTGCAGAGTATTGTTCCGAGTACGGAGAAATCGAATATACCATGTGGTTTGAAAACGTCTCGGATAAACCGTCGAAGGCTATCAGGGATTGGTATTCCCTTGATACTGAATTTTTGGGTGAAAAGCCTGTTTTGAGAAGCTGTTTGGGTGATCATGATAATTTTTATGCAGGCTATGAGTGCGACCTTACTAAAAACAGTAAGTATTTCAGATCTGATAACGGCCGAGCTACGCATATTGTGTTCCCTTATTTTGATCTTGTTCATGGTGACGGCGGTACGCTTATTGCGATAGGCTGGGCAGGAACTTGGGATGCCGTATTTTCAAATCACGAGGATCGCACAACCGTGCGCTCTAAGACCTGTATTTACCTTAACGGTGTTATTATGCCCGGTGAGAAGATTCGTTCAGGGCTCGTTGTTTTGCTTCCTTACAACGGAAGAAACGGTGATGATGCCACTAACCTTTGGCGTGAATGGTATATGAAGTATAATCTTCCCAAGGCTGATGCTGAGGGTAATCCTTTGAAGCCTTTTACCACAGCAGGCTTTGCAAACGATACCGGTAAGCCCAACTCCGACGGAAGTATTTCCGAGGACCACACTACGTGGCGTCCTACCCTTGAAAAGCTTATCAAAGAAGATGTTCTTGCAGATTTCCGTTGGTTTGATGCAGGTTGGTATCTTGATCCGTATGGACAGACCGTTCCGTCAGATTGGTGGGGAACTATAGGAACTTGGGAGCTTGATACAGTCAAGTGGCCGGGCAAAACTTTCAAGGAGTCTAATGAAGCTTGTCATAAGGCAGGAATGAAGGTGCTTGCTTGGTTTGAGCCGGAGCGCGTTACGCATATTCAGGCGTTGGCCGCAAATTACGGCTATAACCCTGATTGGGCGACTTCTCCCGATACGATTTGCTCTACTAATAATCTGGCAAACGAGGAATGTCTTAAGTGGACTCTTGGCAGAATACTTAAAATGATGAAAGAAAACGATATAGATATGTATCGTGAGGATAACAACAGTGACCAAGTTGCTTCTTGGCGTGTTTGGGATCACAGAGACGTTGAAAGATACGGAGTGCCCAGAGAGGGTATTACCGAGAATAAGTATATTCAGGGTCACTATAAGCTTTGGGACGGCATTATTGATTTCTGTGCTAAAAACGGCAAGTGTACGTTTGTTGACTCTTGTGCTTCGGGCGGCGGAAGAAATGATATTGAGTCCATGCGTCGCGGATTCCCGCTTATGAGAAGTGACTATGACAGAACTACTTCGTCCATGCGTCTTTCTCAATCTTCTACCTTCTGTAAATGGATTCCTTATCACGGTTCTCTTACCAAAGAAACGGTAGGACAGCTTGATGCGAGTGTAGGAAGAGGTGCCGACGAGTACGTAACGAGAGCATCGTATCTCCCGATTTATAATCACTGTGAGGCATATACACATAATCCGGAGTACGATTATGACCTTCTTCGCAAAAATCTTAATGAGTGGAAGAGTATAAACCATCTTCTTACTAAGGATTTCTATGTACTCACGCCTTGGCACCATGAGGTGGACAGATATGGCTGGACTGCTTTTGCATATGACGACAGCGAAATCGGTGAAAGTGTAGTTCTGGCTTTCCGTATGGAACAGTGCAAGCACGATACTATCACTGCAAAGCTTCCTTTCGGACAGGACGGCTGTACATATAACGTAGAAAATGCAGATACGGGCGAAACATTTACGCTCACAGGAGAAGAGCTTCGCAAGGGCTTTGATATCGTTCTTGATAAGCCTAAGAGCAGTGCAATGTTCAGACTAAAAAGAGTGTAATTGTCACGAGTGGTTTGCAAACTTTTGATGAAAAATAATAATTAAATAACTAAGCATAGCGGGGGGAGAGTGTATGAAAAGAGCCATTATATGTGCCATCAATTCAAAATATATACATTCGAACCCCGCTGTTTACAGCTTGGCGGCATATTATGAGAAACATTCGGTGAATAAGCTCTGGCATACGGATGTCCGTGAGTACACTATTAATGATATAGTGGGTAATATTATATACGATATTGTATCTGATAAGCCCGATGTGATTGCTTTCTCTGTTTATATTTGGAACGTTGAAGTTGTAAAGCGTATACTTTGTGATTTAAGAGTCATTCTGCCGAACACCGTTATTATTCTCGGAGGTCCTGAAGTGTCCTTTGGGACAGAGCATTGCAATATTAATGACAGCCTTTATGACTATATTATACAAGGCGAAGGGGAATTGTGTTTTACGGAGCTTTTGGATAATTTGTCATCTGTCTCTGAACAGGCTTTGATAGACTCCGATGTTGCTTGTGTAAATAAAATACTCCGAGCGGACAGATTGCTTGCAATGGACGAGATTCCATTCATTTACAATGATGAAAATATCGGGTGCTTCAAAAATCGTATCCTGTATTATGAAACTGCCCGCGGTTGTCCTTTTTCGTGTGCATACTGTCTTTCGGGCGGAGATTGCTCTCCCGTTAGATTTACAGACGTGGAAATTGTATTTACGCATATTGATTTCTTTTGTAAGCACGATGTTCCTTTAGTAAAATTTGTGGACAGAACTTTTAATTGCAATCCCGCAAGGGCAAAAGAAATTATTAAAAAAATCGCCGCGATTCCTGATTCATGTTCGACATGTTTTCATTTTGAAGTAGGAGCCGATTTATTTGATGATGAATTTTTGTGCCTATTGTCAACTCTTCCCAAAGGCCGCGTGCAGATAGAGGCGGGGATTCAGTCTCTTAATGAAACGACATTAAATGCAAGCGTACGTAAAACTGATAATAATAAGGTCTTTTCTAATTTGAAAAAGATTATAGACGGTGAGAATGTCAACGTTCATACGGACCTTATTGCAGGGCTGCCGTTTGAAAGCCTAGCGTCGTTTAAAAACTCTTTTAACGGAGTATACCGACTAAATCACATCAATTGCAGCTCGGCTTTTTAAAGCGCTTACAGGGTGCTCCGCTTTGCGATAAAGAGGATGAGTACGGGATGTTGTTTTCACAAACAGCACCGTATGAGATAATAAAAACGAAATGGCTTGATTTTTATGATATTATGGAGCTGAGACGCGTTGAAGCTACTGTTGAAAGGTATTATAATTCCGGCTGTTATACGGAGACTTTGAAGTTGCTTTGTCCGGAAGCGGAAGATGCCTATTCTTTTTACAACAGGCTTGCGCTTTATATAGAGGAGAAGGGTGAGCTTTTTGCGGCGGTGTCAAGACGGCGTGCTTTTGATTTACTTTTTGAGTTTGTAAAAGAAAATGCAGTTCTTTTTAAGGTTGACGTTGATGATGTTGCCGAGACGATGCTCTTTGATTATTTTTCTTCGGACAAGTCTGAGTTGCCGCCGGATAGCCTTCGTTTCAGATGGAGACATTCACGTGCTTTCCGAAACCGTGAATCTGATATCTTTAAATCAAACGGTATACATGAGTTTACAGGCTTTGGTATCCGATATATAGGCCGAAAAATGTATATTTTCGATTATAATACAAAGGATGCCGTTACAGGACGCTTTGCAGGAAGAATTGCGCGTCAGTGATAAATTTTGTACGGACAAGGAGAGGGATTCAATGAATATTTTGATGTTAATTTCAAATGGCTTTGAAGAGGTAGAGGCGCTTACCGTGGTGGACCTGTTGCGCCGCGGCGGTGTTAAAGTGAATATGTGCAGTATGACAGGTGATTCTGTTTTGCACGGCTCACACGGCATTGACGTTATTGCGAACTCTGTTTGGAAAAATGACGAATTTGATTTTGATGAATATGACGGGGTAGTGCTTCCGGGAGGATTGCCAAATGCTCATACGTTACGTGATGACGAGCGTGTTATTGATATTGTTAAGCACTTTGCGCTTCAGAATAAAATTACAGCGGCGATCTGTGCAGCGCCTTGTGTGCTTGAACGTGCGGGGCTGTTAAAGGGAAAGGAAGCTACTTCATATCCCGGGTGCATTGATGAAAAACAGTGTAATTATCAAGAAATACCTACGGTTGTATGTGATAATGTTGTGACAAGCCGAGGCGTAGGAACTGCTATTGATTTTGCTCTTTCGTTATTGCGTGTCTTGAAAGGTCCCGATGTTGCCGCCGACATTTCCGAGGCGATTTTATATCGATAAGCTGAAATTACAGTGTGGTATGTTTTTTACAAATTACAATACAAAACGCGGCAGGGTTTCGAAGAAATCCCTGCCGCGTTTTTACTAAAAATTAAAAAACATCAGAGCGTTATTTCTCTTGCTCCGTTGCCTATTTCGCAAACGTAGAATTGAGGTGTAATACCTGTTTTTTCGGTATATCTTTTTCCTACTGTCTCAATGAAGGCATCTACACGGTTGCTGTTTACAATGTTTACGGTACAGCCTCCGAAACCGCCGCCGCACATACGGCTGCCTACACAGCCTTCAAAGTTTTCTGCAGCATCGTACATTGCATCAAGTTCCTCGCCGGTTGCTTCATACAAGTACCTGATAGACTGATTCGCTTCTCTCATCAGGTTGCCGAAACCGTCAAGATCGCCCGCTTCTAATACTGCAACTGCTCTTTTTACTCTGTCGTTTTCATAAATTACGTGCTGAACACGGTTCTTAATAATCGGGTCGGAAAGACCTGCCGGTGCATATTTTTCAAAGTCTTCGGTAGTGTATTCGCAAAGAGCGTTCTTGATTTTATCTTCGCCGTCGCCGTGTGCTCGCTGTGCAGCTTGCATCAGTTTAAGTCCTGTCTCGACTTCGGCACGACGCTCGTTGTACTTTGATGCTCCGAGTGCATGCTTTTTGCACGTGTTGGCGAGGATTAAAACGTTGTTTCCGAGGTCAAGCGGAACGTATTTATATTCAAGAGAGCCGCAGTTAAGCATTATAGCATGGTTATCCTTTCCCATACCCGATGCGAACTGATCCATTATTCCGCAATTAACTCCGCAGAAATTATTTTCGGCGCGCTGTCCCATGAGAGCAAGCTCGATATTGCTGAAGTTGCCGCCGAATAGGGTGGAAAGCGCAATTCCCGTAACAAGCTCGATTGAGGCAGAAGAAGAAAGTCCGCTGCCGAAAGGAATTGTACCGTCAAAAAGCATATCTACGCCGCCAAGCTTACAGCCCGCTTTGAGAAGCTCGTTTGCAACTCCCGCCTGATAATTTCCCCATTTCAAGTTTTTGGCTTCGTCTATGCGTGAGAGCTCAAACGTATATATGCCGCCGAGGTCCGTTGCCGCCATGCGCACGGTTTCTTCGGTTCCGTTTTTTCGTATTGCTACGATATTATCGAGCGTGAGTGCTGCCGGAAAAACGTATCCTCCGCAATAGTCAATATGCTCGCCTATAAGGTTAACACGTCCCGGTGCCGCAAAGAAGCGCAACTCTTCATCTGCACCTGTGTTGCCGAATATTGTCGTAAATTTTTCTTTTAAGTTTGAAATTCTATCTTTCATGGAAAAATACCTCCGGTTTTTTTGCCTTTTCGCGACTTGAAATTTTCCGTATTTTAGTATATAATAAGAAACGTGAACAGCACAAGAGTTTTTTCTGAAAATGCTTGATTTAGTTGTTTCGGATTTGATTTTTGTGTTAAAATAAAGGCTTAGGTGGAAAAAGATGAGTTACGGTGTAGGTGATAAAGTGGTATACCCCATGCATGGTGCGGGTGTAATTGTTTCGATTGAGGAGCGAGAGGTCCTCGGCGAGATCACAAAATACTACGATATTGAGTTCCCGTATGGCAATTTGCGCCTCATGGTGCCGATGTCCAATACCGAGCAGCTCGGAATTCGTGATGTAATGGCCGCGGATAAAATCCCTGAGGTTATTGAGCATCTCAAAAAAGCTGACTGTGAGAATATGAATCAGAACTGGAACAAGCGTCAGCGTGAAAATCTGGATAAAATTCGCAGCGGAGATATTTTTGAGGTTGCTGCTGTGTACAAGTTTTTGTACCTGAGAGATACCGCAAGAGCGCTTTCTACAGGCGAAAAGAAAATGCTTACTAATGCTAAACACATCTTATTCAGCGAGCTTGCACTTGCGGGCGGATTGGAAGTAGAAGAGATAGAGCAGCAGGTTGTAGCGGCTGTAAATGCCTCTGCAAAGTGATATCCGGGGTTGACTTTCTTTTATCCTTGGCGTAGAATTTTCCGGAGCTTTGCCGGTTTTTTGCACGCAAGCAGCTGAAAATATTTTATTAAGGAAACAGAGTTAACATGAGCAAAAGTTTTGAAAATTATGACAAAGTGACGGCGAAGGATAAAGCTGCAGTGGCTGCCAGAGCGTTTGGCTTAGGTTTTATAGGTGCATTGATTGGGTGTGTATTGCCTGTCGTCCTTTTATGTATGTTTGATATTGCGTCTGCTCCCATGTATGCATTTGCAGGTTGCGGAGCAATGGTTTTTTACGGAGTTTTTTTGCCGAAAGATGAGCGCCGTTGGTACGATCATATATCACTTATCGTGTCCGCTTCATTGGCGACGTTTATGGCACAGTTCTTTACGCACGTAGCTTATTATTCTGCACTTTGGTCTTTGGAGGGCACAGAAATGAATGCTTTTCAGAAGGCGACGTATGTATTTTTCTCAAAGCCTGCGTTTAATAAAATAACCTCTGAGGGAATTATTTCCGACAGCGGCTCGTTGAGTGTTTATACAATATATCTTATTTCATTGGTATTTGTTATTGTCGGAATGTATATAGCATATCTCTTTGTACTCGCAAGCGACAAGGAAGAAAAAAAGAAAAAGAATAAAAAGGCTTGATAACCACAAGTAAATGTGACTGTGAAAGGGACATTGCTTTGAGTATTAAATTATTAATAAAAGAATCCTATAAAGTTTTTCGCGATAACGTAAAAATAATCGTCGGCTTGCTTTTTATGATATATTTACCTGTTGCGGCGCTGAGTTTTTTTGCGGATATGAAGCTCAATAATATCGACAAGGTAAACGAGCTTTTGATAGCATTAAAAGATACCGCTCTTTCTCCGGACGCAATAGAGCTTAATACTGCGCTGTTATCCGATGCTATGGCAAAACAGCAGCTCTATATGATTGTGTCCTTGGTAATTACGCTCATCAGCTCCGTGTTCTTAATTGCGGTAATAAAGATGGCAGCGGATTCATCGGAAGGTGCAATTCTTTCCGAAGATGATTTTGAAAATGAGAGCATTGTTGTTGACGTCGATGAAGAAAGAGATACCCAGTATTATTTTTCAGAGGCTGTAAAAGCATTGCCTCGGTATATTTTTGTGGCATTGCTTTCGGTTGTTTTTGTAATAGGAGGGCTTCTCCTGTTCGTGCTTCCCGGCCTTGTCTCAATCGTTATATCATTCTTTATTGTACACGTAGTTGCACTTACCCCGTTCAAGGGACGCGTGGCTTTTGCGTTTTCTCGTACGGTGATTGCAAAGAAACCAAAGCTTCTTGCGATATATGCAGTGACGTTTATACTGCAATTTGTGTTTGCTGATATTGTATCTGCAGGAGTGGCTCTTATTCCGATTGGTAATGCGTACGCTGAATTTGCGATGGCAGTATTGTCCTCGTGCTTTATACAGTTTTTTGTAACATTTCTGGATATTATGCTTGCCGTAGCTTTTTCGTATACTATCAGGAAAACTCCCGAGCTTAAACAGATTATCGAAGCGGGAGAGGAGTACGAGGCGAAAAAGTCTGCTCAAAAAAACAACGATTAATATGGATATTTAAGTGAATTCAAATAGAGTCCTTGCGCGGGTGCCGTTATACCCGCGTTTTTTCTGTTTTTTGAGGCTATTATATTGGGGATTTCAGAAGGAAGAATTTTCTCTAAGCCTGCGTATAAAACCGTTCCGGTAATTATTCTTACCATGTTGTAAAGAAAACCGTCTCCCTCAACGTAGAGTGCGTAAAGGGCAAGGTCTGAAGAAACGTTTTGATTGCCGCTTTGTAAGAATGGTGCAGAAACTTTTTCCACACTGATATTGTATATGGTTCTTTTAGTGGTTTTAGCAGAGCCGCCGGCAGCACAAAAAGCATCAAATTCGTGTGTTCCCGTAATAAATTCTGCGGCCTGTTTCATTGCTTCTAAATCGGGTGTTCCTTTGTACGGAACGTGCCATGCTCTGTTATTAAGACAAGGCACGGGAAATTCGCTCGTGTAAAAAAGGTATTTGTAGGTTTTTGAAATAACGCTGAAGCGTGCGTGAAAATCATCGGGAACCTGCTCCGAACGGAACACCACGATATCGTCAGGTAAAAATTGCTTTAATGCATAGCATATTTTGTCAGCGGGAATGTGTTCTTGCTGAATATTGAAGCTTGCACAATACATATCTGCGTGTACACCTGCATCCGTGCGGCTTACTCCGACCGGTTCGGTGAATGCTTTTTTATCGCCGTAAAGAGAACAAAGAGCCTCGGTAAGGGCTCCTTGCACTGTGGAAAGATGTGATTTTCCGTCTTTATTTTGTATTTGCCATCCGTGGTATGCACTTCCGTCATACCGCAAAAACAGTCTTACATTCATATCGTATCTCCGTTGCTAAGAAATTTAGGAAAGCATGGCTGCACCGATTATGCCGGCATCGTTTTTCAGTGCGGCACGTTCTATTCTCGTACGGGGCAGAAGATCACTTCCGTAAGAATACTTATAAACGTATTCTCTTAAAGGCGCAAGTAACGTTTCGCCTTCGTTGGAGATTCCGCCGCCGAGCAGGATTATCTCCGGCTGGAAGATGTTTATAAAATTGATAATGCCTTCACCGAGCTCTTCGATATAATTCTCCACGACAGCACAGGAAATGGCATCCCCCTCACGCATGCCGTCAAAGGCGGTCTTGCCGTTAATTTTTTCGATGTTGTAGCCGCAGAGCTTGTTAAGAAGCGAACCGGGGGTTTTGATTGCGGCATCCTTAGTATCGTTGATAAGTGCGGTAGCGGAAGCGTAAGCCTCAAAACAGCCTCTTCTGCCGCAATTGCACGCTCTGCCGTTTTTGTGAGTTATCATGTGACCAAGCTCGCCGCCTGCGGAATTAAAGCCGCTGTAAATTTTTCCGTCTATAATAATGCCTCCGCCGACACCTGTTCCAAGCGTAACGGTAAGCGCGGTTTTACAATTTTTTGCGGCACCTGCAATGACCTCGCCCAATGCGGCGCAATTAGCGTCGTTTTCAATATACACGGGTGCTGCAATTTTTTTTGCGAAAAATTCGCGGACGTTGAAGTTTTTATACGGGAGATTGGGGGTAAGGATAATGATACCTTCTTTTGCATCAACCGCACCGGGACATCCGATTCCTATTGAGTCAATATCGCTTTCGGTAAGGTTATTCTCACTGATTAGCTCAAGGGCAAGATTTATCATCTTGTCGGTAATTTCCTCGGCGCTGTCATACTTTAATGCTGTGGGTATGCTTTTTTTCGCCAAAAGCTCGCCTTTGTCATTTACGAGACCTGCAGCGATATTAATACCGCCCAAATCAATACCTATTCTGTACATAAAGGTCACCTGCCGTTCATAATATAAATCTATTTTAACAATTATTTTGGTATTTTGCAACGGCAATATTACAAACGTAAAGAATTATTTAAAAGTTTATGAGAAAAATCTTTCGGAAGGGCTTGACACGATATGCAAATAAATATATACTGTAAAGGCTTTGACTTTTACACCTTTGTAGAGTTCATTGCAAATTGTCGATGAGACTTGCGCTTTTGGAGGTGTTTTCGTGGCAGACGTAGTTGAAATCAGTTTGTTGTTTGATTTTTACGGAATGATGCTCACCGAAAACCAGCAGCGTTGTCTGGAGCTTTATTACAATAACGACATGAGCTTTGCTGAAATTGCGGATGAACTCGGAGTTACGAGACAGGGCGTTTACGATGCTATTCGCAGAGGACGTAATTTTCTTGAAGAATACGAGGAAAAGCTCGGTCTTGTGGCAAGGTTTTACGGCACTAAGGAAAAGCTTGAAGGAATAAAAGCAGAGCTTGATTCCGTCTGTGAGGGCGAGTTGTCCTCCGGCGTCAGAAAAAGATTGGAAAACGTAAAAAAAGAGATTGAAAGTATTGTCGGCGGACTTTAATCACGCAGAGGTTTGGAAATATGATTTTTGGAAATTTAGCGGCGAAGCTTCAGGAGTCCATGAAAAAATTCCGAGGCAAGACCAGAGTAACCGAAAAAGACGTTAAAGAGTTTATGCGTGAAGTGCGCCTTGCTCTCCTTGAGGCAGACGTGAATTACAAGGTCGTTAAGGACTTTGTGAAAAACGTTTCCGAAAAGGCTGTAGGCTCCTCGGTGCTTGAGGGATTAAATCCCGGACAGCAGGTCGTTAAGATAGTAAACGATGAGCTTAAGGAGTTACTCGGCGGCACTGATGCAAAGCTTGACCTTGGAAGAACCCCTCCTAACGTTATTATGATGGTAGGTCTTCAGGGTGCAGGTAAGACTACTGCTTCGGGAAGCCTTGCTTTGATGCTTAAAAAGCAGGGCAAGAAGCCTTTGATGGCTGCGTGTGATATTTACAGGCCTGCCGCTGTTAAGCAGCTGCAAGTTTTGGGCGGACAGATACAGGTTCCTGTATATGCGGCACCCGAGGGTACGAAACCCGTACAGATTGCAAAAGAGGCTGTTGAAAAGGCTGTAAGAGGCCTTAATGACGTCGTTATTATAGATACGGCGGGACGTCTTGAGATTGACGAACCTCTTATGGAGGAGCTTGAAGCCATAAAGGCGGCCGTAAAGCCTTCCGAGATACTTTTGGTTGTAGATGCAATGACAGGTCAGAATGCCGCAAACGTTGCAGTTGCATTTAATGATCGTCTTGACATAAGCGGTGTTATTTTGTCAAAGCTTGACAGTGACACCAGAGGCGGAGCCGCATTGTCCGTAAGGTCGATGACGGGAAAGCCCATTAAGTTTGCTTCCGTAGGTGAAAAGCTCAATGAATTCGAGCCTTTCCACCCCGACAGAATGGCAGGCAGAATCCTCGGTATGGGCGACGTATTATCGCTTATCGAGCAGGCTGAAAAGATGATTGACGAAAAGGAAGCGATAGAGCTTGAGAAGAAAATCAGGCAACAGACCTTCACCTTGGACGACTTCTTGAATCAGCTGAGACAGATAAAGAAGATGGGCGGAGTTACCAAGCTCTTGGGAATGATGCCCGGAGTTGCGGGAAATATCAGTGAAGAGGACATTGATGAGAGCAAAATGGTAAAGACCGAAGCTATCATCTGTTCCATGACGATGAAGGAACGCAATAATCCGAACGTTCTTAACGCAAGCCGCAGAAAGCGTATCGCAGCAGGAAGCGGAACTACGGTACAGGACGTCAATACACTGATTAAGCAGTTTGAGCAAATGCGTGTAATGATGAAGCAGCTCACTAATGCAGGTCGGTCAGGCAAAAAGGGACTCGGTGCCTTTGGCAAAAAAGGATTCCCGTTTTGATTAAAATATATTGTTATGACTGAGAAAATTTTGGAGGTGAAATGAAATGTTAAAGATCAGACTTAGAAGACTTGGTGCAAAGAAGGCTCCTTTTTACAGAATCGTTGTTGCTGAGTCCAAGTATGCAAGAGACGGAAGATTTGTTGAGGAAATCGGAACATACAATCCTCTTGTAGACCCTGCTGAGGTTAAAATTGACCTTGAGAAGGCAGAGGAGTGGATGAAGAAGGGTGCTCAGCCCACTGATAAGGTAAGAGCTTTGATTAACAAGGCTAGAGGCTAATAGGACATAGCTGTATTATCAGCATGTTTTTATCGGGAGGTGCCGTTATGAAAGAGTTTTTGGAACTTATAGCAAAGTCGTTGGTTGATAATCCTGATCAGGTAAGCGTTACGGTTGTTGAAACCGACCGCAATATCACACTTAAGCTTTCTGTTGCCGAGGAAGATACCGGAAAGGTAATCGGTAAGGAAGGCCGCGTGGCAAAGTCTATCAGGACGGTTATCAGAGCCGCATCGCGCAATATTGACAAACCTGTTTTTGTTGACATTGTCTGAGGAGGGTTCTCTCGGTGCTTGAGTATCTGACAATCGGCGAAATTGTAAATGTACACGGCGTGCACGGAGCGGTGAAGGTTATACCTCTCACCGACGATCCGGCCCGTTTCAAGAAGCTGAAAACGGTGCGCGTTGTTTTCAGAGGCAGTGTAAGAGAGTACACTGTTGAGAGCGTTCAGCTTCAAAGCAAATTCGTAATCTTAAAGCTTTCGGGCATTAATGACAGAGATGCCGCTACTGTGTTACGAGGAGCGGAGTTAGAGGTCAGTCGCAAGGATGCGATTTCCCTTCCGGAAGGGGCTTACTTTATCTGTGACCTTATAGGCTGCCGCGTGATTGAACCCGACGGAAGTATTCTCGGCGTTGTTGACGACGTGTTTTCTACGGGAAGTAATGACGTATACAGTGTGAAGGATGAAAAGGGAAGAAAAATTATGCTTCCTGCCATAGCACAAGTTGTTAAGTCGGTAGACGTAGAGAAGGGCGAGATTCGGGTCGAGCTTTTACCCGGGCTTAAAGAGGTTTATTTGCAGGAATAAATACGGCACTGTCGTTTTCGGCGGCGCCGTTTTTTGGTAATAATATCATGAAAACTAATGCCGGAGAAGTTTCAATTCCGGTTTGGATAATATATAATATATTAGACTATGTCAGGAGGTTGCTTGTATGAAATTCACCAAAATGCAGGGCTTAGGCAATGACTATATATACGTTGATTGTATGAAAGAGACCGTTGAAAACCCCGCAGAGCTTGCGATTAAAGTAAGTGACAGGCACTTCGGTATCGGTTCTGACGGCTTGATTCTTGTAAAATCATCAGAGGTTGCCGACTACCGTATGGAAATATACAATGCCGACGGTTCTGTTGCGGAAATGTGCGGCAACGGAATAAGATGTGTGGGAAAGTTTCTCTATGATAACGGATACGTTACGTCTGACTCTGTTTCAATTGAAACCGGTGCAGGTGTAAAGCTTCTAAAGCTTATTATTAAGGACGGTGCATGTGTAGGAGCACGTGTTGACATGGGTGAGCCTATTCTTACACCTTCAAAAATACCGGTAAGATGGAACGCAGATTCTATGATTGACGAAGAAATTCAGGTAGGCGGAAAAAAGTACAACGTTACCTGTGTTTCAATGGGAAATCCGCATGCAGTGGTGTTTACCGACAATGCAGAATCCTTGAACCTTGAGGTTATCGGTTCTTTGTTCGAGCACCATTCCTTATTTCCTGCCAGAATTAACACTGAATTTGTAAATGTTATTGACAGAAACACCTTAAATATGAGAGTATGGGAACGTGGCTCCGGCGAGACTATGGCCTGCGGAACGGGCGCATGTGCCGTTGTCGTGGCTGCTGTTTTGAACAAGCTGTGCGAGAGAGACGTTAAAGTTATTTTGCGCGGCGGAGAGCTGAAAATACAGTGGGACAGAGAATCAAATCGTGTATATATGGAAGGTCCCGCGACTACAGTTTGCAAAGGAGAATACTGATATGGCACATATCAATGATAATTTTCAAAAGCTTCCCGGAAGCTATCTTTTTACTGAGATTGCAAGGCGCGTAAACGCTTATACGGCGCAGCACCCCGAAAAATCGATTATAAGACTTGGTATCGGTGACGTTACGCAGCCGTTGCCCCCTGCAGTTATTAAGGCTATGCACAAGGCTGTTGATGAGATGGCAGAGGCGGCGACTTTTAAGGGATACGGACCTGAACAGGGCTATGCTTTTTTAAGAGAAGCAATTGCAAAAAATGACTATAATGACCGCGGTGCCGACATTGCTCCCGATGAGATTTTTGTAAGTGACGGAGCAAAAAGCGATTGCAGTAATATAGGTGATATTTTCGGCATTGATAATGTTGTTGCGGTATGCGACCCTGTTTATCCCGTGTACGTTGATTCAAATGCAATGGCAGGCAGAGCAGGTGACTACTCGGCAGAGCTTGGACGTTGGAGTAATCTCGTATACATGCCCTGCACAAGTGAAAACGGCTTTGTACCCGAGCTTCCTGCCGCAAAAAATGAAAAGGGTGAGAGAATTGCCCCCGATATGATTTATCTTTGCTATCCTAACAATCCCATGGGTATGGGCATAACCAAGGAAGAGCTTAAGAGGTGGGTTGATTATGCCTTGGAAAACGAGTCCGTTATTCTCTACGATGCGGCCTATGAAGCATACATAACCGAAGATTTGCCTCATACAATATACGAAATAGAGGGCGCAAAGAGATGTGCTGTTGAGTTCCGCAGTTTTTCAAAAAATGCGGGCTTTACCGGAACAAGATGCGGCTTTGCCGTTGTACCCAAGGAGCTTAAAGCAAGGAATGCATCAGGTGAGCTTGTTTCTCTTAATTCTCTTTGGAGCAGACGTCAGTCCACTAAGATGAACGGTGTACCTTACATCGTTCAAAGAGGCGCAGAGGCAGTTTATTCAGAGGAAGGAAAAAAAGAAACCAAGGCGCTTGTACAGAATTATCTTGAAAATGCCGGAATAATAAGACAAGGTCTTATCGAAGCGGGCTACACTGTTTTCGGAGGAGTAAATGCTCCTTATGTGTGGCTTAAGGTCCCTGAGGGAATGACTTCATGGGAGTTCTTTGATTACCTTCTTGATAAAGCGGGTGTGGTAGGCACTCCCGGCAGCGGTTTCGGACCTTGCGGAGAGGGCTACTTCAGACTTACAGGCTTTGGCAGCAGAGAAAATACGATTAAAGCAATTGAGAGAATAAAAGCGCTTAACTGATTGCTCAGGCAGCTAAATAAAATATTTTACGGGAGAAATGATTATGACATACGAATATAAAACAAGCGGTGTTTGCTCAAGAAAGATTGATATAGAGCTTGACGGCGAAATCATAAAGCACATTAAGTTTACAGGCGGCTGTAACGGCAATCTTCAAGGTATTGCAAAGCTTGCGGAGGGCCGCAGCATTGAAGACGTAATAGCAAGAGTAGAGGGCATTGATTGTAACATGAAGGGTACTTCATGTCCCGATCAGCTTGCAAAAGCACTGAAAGAAATCCGTGCAAAAATGTGTTGAATTTACTGTATATTAATGGTAAGATTAATATATACGTAGATAACAAAGGAGAAGATGCGTTTATATGAAGGGTGCTTTTATTGATATAAAAAAAAGACCTGTACTGCTCGTTTTTATTATGCTTTTCGGCGCAGCCTTTTGCTTTGCAGAGCAGTTTAATCCTCTTACACAGCGATTTGGAAATATAAATAAGCTTTTTAGAACCGATTATGTGATGCTGTTGTCTGAAATTGCAAATTGGATTCAAGGAAAGGCTACTGCTCCCGGGCTTATGCTTTTTTCGATATTGATTGCGCTTATTGCGGCTGTTGCCGTCTCTGCGATTCTGGGTGTGCTTTTTTCAGGATATGCATACACGAATTACGTAACGGTGCTCGATCGTACGCGCGGAAATTTGAGAAAAGTGAAAAAAACAGGTGAGCTGTTTGCAGAAGGAATTAACAGACGCTTTTTGAAAATGACAGCGTTTTTTGTATTTGCCATACTTGGTTCGATTCTTATGATAGTCCTTTCGGCATATTCACTGATGCCTGCGGCGATTGCAGTAAAAAACGTAATTGCAGGAGATACGTCTGCTATTTTCAGCATGGTGCTTCTTATAGCGGTTACGGCGTTGATTCTGTTTTTTGCAATAGTCTTTTTCGCTATGTACGTATCGTTTATTATGCCCAGCATTATTGCCTTTAAAAAAGGCTCCGTAAGAGTTGCGTTGCGCATGGTAAACGGGTATTGTTGGTATCTGATTCCCAGAACGTTGGGCTTTTTGGTTTATATGCTCGCGGTTACGTTTATAATGATAGCTGCAGGCTACGGCGTTGGCTCTACGGCAGGTTCGGTTACGGTGTTTTTGATAAATTGGTTTTTTAAGTCTGCGGGCATGTTGGTATACGTGGAATACGTATTCTCCACATATATTGCCATGAAGGACGATATGTTTGAAGAATAATTACAAAAGACAACGGTATTTATATGTGTCGCGTTATGTGTTGAACGGTTTTCACGCAGACGGCAGGCGATGCATAATTTAAGTATTGAAGATTTAACAAAGCAGGTGTTTTTTTGAAGAAACTTGTTATTAAAGGTGGAAACCCGCTAAAGGGCGATATAATGATAAGCGGCAGCAAAAATGCAGCAGTAGGAATATTACCTGCTGTTCTTCTTGCCGGCGGTCCTTGCACACTTGAAAATGTGCCTGAGGTGTCCGATATTAAGATTTTGCTTGAGGTACTCGGACTGTTAGGTGCCGAGTGCGAGCAAAACGGTGACATTGTAAGGGTTGATCCTACAGGAGTTACTTCATCGGTTGCTTTGTATGATAAAATCTGCCGTTTGAGAGGCTCCGCCTATTTTATCGGTGCACTTTTAGGAAGATTTGGCCGTGCGGAGGTTGCTCTTCCGGGTGGCTGCAATTTCGGTCCCAGACCTATTGACCAGCATTTAAAAGGCTTTAAAGCGTTAGGTGCGGAGATTTCCGATGAGTACGGAAAGGTTGTTGCTTATGCCCCCAACGGACTTCACGGCGCGAATATATACATGGACGTTGTTTCCGTGGGAGCTACCATAAATTTGATGCTTGCTGCGTGTAAGGCAGAAGGTCTTACCGTTATTGAAAACTGTGCTATGGAGCCGCACGTGGTTGACGTTGCGAACTTTTTAAATACGATAGGTGCAAATATAAAGGGCGCAGGTACGAATATTATTAAGATAAAAGGTGTACCGCAGCTCGGAAGTGCGAAGATATATTCCGTGATTCCCGACCAGATAGAGGCAGGTACGTTTATGATAGCGGCAGCTGCCACAAAGGGTGATACTACCGTAAGAAATATTATTCCCAAGCACCAAGAGGCTCTTACCGCGAAACTTGAAGAGATGAACGTAGGTATTACCGAAGGTCCTGATTGGATACGTGTCTATCATAAAGGTCCCCTTAAGGCAACGAACGTCAAAACTTTGCCCTATCCCGGTTTCCCCACGGATTTACAGCCTCAGATAGTAACTCTTTTGAGTTTGGCAGAGGGTGACAGTATAGTTACCGAAGCGGTATGGTCTTCTCGTTTTCAATATGTAAGCGAGCTTTGCAGAATGGGTGCCGATATTATGGTAAATGACAAAACCGCTATGATAAACGGAGGACGAACCTATAAAGGTGCTACTGTTAAATGCCCTGATTTGCGTGCAGGCGCAGCTTACGTTATTGCAGCTCTTGCTGCAGAGGGGCAGTCGGAGCTCCATCAGATAAAGTATATTGACAGAGGCTACTACCATATTGAGGATAAGCTTGCCGCTGTCGGAGCCGATATTACACGTGTTGAGACTACAGATGATTTGTTGTAAGAGATATTATGTTTAAATTTTGCAGTTTATTCAGCGGGAGCAGTGGTAATTGTCTGTTTGCCGGTGATGAGAAAACAAAAATATTGATTGATGCGGGTGTCAGCGGAAGGAGAATTGAAGGTGCACTTTCCCAGATTGGAGAGAGTTGCGGAGCTCTTTCCGCTATTCTTGTAACTCATGAGCATCAAGACCACATAGCAGGGGCGGGAATTCTGGCGAGACGATATGGAATTCCGGTATATGCCACTCAAAAAACCTGGGAAGCTATTGATAATGAAAAATTGCTTGGCAAGCTGCCGAATGAGTATAGGCGCGTGGTTAACACGGGAGAAAGCATCAATATGGAATCAATAAAAATAAAAGCCTATCATATTCCCCATGATGCCGCAGATCCCGTAGCATATACTTTAAGCTCAGGCGGACATAAAATTTCAATTGCTACGGATATAGGACATGTTACGGAAGAAATAAGAAAGAGTCTTACGGGAAGCGAATTGGTCCTTGTAGAGGCAAATCATGACGTTGAAATGCTCCGTGCGGGAAAATATCCGTACAATCTGAAAAGACGAATTTTAAGCGATACAGGCCATCTTTCCAATGAGGCTGCTGCAGAATTAATATGCGAGCTTGTAAAAAAAGGCACAGGTAAATTTATATTGGGACATTTAAGCGCTGAAAATAATTACCCCAAGCTTGCATACCAAACCGTGCTGGCAGAGCTTAAAATGAGAGGCCTTTCCGAGATTAAGGATTTGTATATTGCTGTTGCAGACAGAGATTGTGTAAGTGAGGCGGTGGTTCTGTAATGCTGAAGATTACCATACTTGCGGTAGGAAAAATAAAAGAAAAATACATGCGCGAAGCAATTGAAGAGTACGTTAAGCGCATGTCAAAAAATTATAAAGTTAATTTTATCGAAGCCTCGGAACTTGATTCCGTTGAAAAAGAGGGCAGTGAGCTTTTAAGATTGCTGCCGGAAAACGCCTATCCCGTGACTCTTGATTTGGGGGGCAAGATGATAAGCTCCACCGAGCTTGCTGAATTTATTTCAGACAATACTGCAAACGGTGTTTCACACTTTGTCTTTATAATAGGAGGCTCTGACGGCCTTGATAAAAGACTTGTGGCAAAAGCCCGAATGAGTATTTGTCTTTCCCGAATGACCTTTACACATCAAATGGCACGGCTTATACTGTGTGAACAGCTGTACCGTGCCATGAAGATTAACAATGGTGAAAAATACCATAAATAATACTTTTGTCAGATTTTGAGATTACCTATTGCGGAAAAAGCTTCATCTGCGATTTCAATCGTTTCCTTTATGTCTTCTTCTGTCATTGCAGCATTCATAAAGTGATTGTGGTGATTTGTAAAAAATACGCCGCGCTTTACGCACTCTGCAATCCACATCTGATGAGTAATGAGACTGTCATCGTTTGCAATTCTCAAATAGGGGAGAGCAAGCGCACCGGTTACTCTTAAATCATAGCCGTACTTTTTCGCCGTAGAAATAAGACCATCCTTTAACTGCTGACCTTTTTGGTTCAGCAGTTCATTTATATTAAGACGCTTCATTTTTTCTATGCATGCAATTCCTGCAGCAAATGGCACCGCAGACAGCCAATAGCTTCCCGTGTACGACATGCTTGAAATTGTATTTTTAAGAAAATCTTTGCCGCAAAGAGCAGAGACGTTGTAGCCGTTTGCAAGAGCCTTACAGAAGCAAATCAAATCGGCTTCAAATCCGAAATAACTGTCAGAACCATGTATATCAAGACGAAAGCCTGCTCTTACGTCATCTATTACAAGAACAGTTCCGTTATCGGTGCAAAGCTTACGTACTTTTTGCCAGAAGCCGTCGGCGGGCATCTCGTTATCGGCAAAATTACCGTGCATGTAGGGCTGTCCTATAACTGCGGCGATTTCTCCCTTGTTGTTCTGAAAGGCTTCTTCCAAAGCTTCAGTGTCGTTCCAATCGATATAAATATTGTTGGCAACATCCTCGGGAATAATTCCCGCATAGTCGATTTTTTGAGTCCAGGGAGCGATTCCGTGATAATACCCTTTAAAGAAAACTATCTTTTTTCTGTGGGTGTAGGCTCTTGATGCCATGACTGCAAGCGTAGTGACGTCATTGCCGTTTTTTGCAAAAAAAGCCCAATCGGCGGAAGAAACCGTGTCAACCAACAGCTCTGCGAAATCTATCATTATGGTAGAAGGGGAGGTTGTGCAGTCTCCCTTTTCTCGTTGCCTAGCAGCTGCCTCCTCTATATCGGGGTCATTGTAGCCTAAAATGTTAGGGCCGTAAGCGCACATGTAGTCAATAAAGCGATTGTCGTCAATATCCCAAAAATACGTGCCCTGTGCACGCTGTGAAAACATCGGAAAGGCTTCCACCGGAATGAAACAGCCTTCTGCAGGGCCGAGGTGACCGTAAACACCCGAGGGGATAACCTTTGCCGCACGGATAAAAGCCTCGCGGCTCTTTGGATATTCATTACATTTTCTCATAACAAAAACTCCTTTCGTTAATCGGCAGACCTGTTATGCAAGGTACAGTGCCACTCGGTCCAGTATCCTGTTAACATTGTCCATTTGTGAGACCATTCCGCCCACACGTACGTCACCCGTTCCGATTGCGGCAACGGCATTGATTTTTCCGTCAAAGAGTGCTCTTGCGGTATCTATGCTTGAAAAACTCATGAAGGAACGGAAATCGTCGCAGTCCTCATTCAGTGCTTCTAAAACGTGGTTTTTTGAAATGATCGTGGCAGACGGGCCTTCGTTTATGGAAAGTCGCATCTTCCCGTCAGGAATGTAGCTTGCGCTGCTCTTACTTACAGGGTCGTGATTTCCGAGCTGTGCAACGGCGCCTGCTATTACGTAAAGCATCAGCGTAGTGCTTATCGTAAAAAATTTCCTGTTTTTCAAATCTTCATTGCTTGCACGAAGGTATTTTGTAAGAATATCTGTTAGGGGCATAAATTTTTTCAGTAAAAAGCCTAAATGTGTAAAGCCTTTTGAGGGAATCGGGGTAACCGTGCCGTCTATCATGCCGTTAAATTTTTCAACCGAAGAAAAAGGCAATTTAATTTTAGGATTTACAAGTCCTTCGCAAAAACTGCATTTTCCGTCCTTGAAAATCAGTGTACCGCAGGGCCCGCCTTTTACGTCAAAGCCAATTGATACGTTTGAATTTTTTATGAGCTCTGCCGCTTCGTTATCAAGCTCACAGAGCTTTGGAATAACCCCGAAGATTGCGTACATATTCACGTAAGCAAGAGCTTTTTTATCAATTATCATAATAATACCCCTTTCAATAAAGAATATCCTCTAAACTATTATAAACGGGAACGCCGCACTTCATAAGATAATCATATGATTGATGTCCGTTTGCAATTAATATACAGTCTGCTTGGATTGCATCTGCAACCTCCTTATCGTGGTCGGTGTCCCCGATAAACAATACCGAAGCATCAGGGTGTTGCTGTTTCCAGGCTTCTGCAATATGCCTTTTGCTTCCTGCCTTAATATTGTCAAGACCTGCAATCTCAGAGAAAAAGTCTTTTATACCAAGCTCCGAAAGCTGTTCCTTAAGCATATTAAGCTCAGTTGCGGAGATAATAAGCTGTGTAACCCCAAGCCCTTTAAGTTTTTCAAGAAGCTGTCTTGCGCCCGTGCAAAGTCCCGCGTTTTTTCTTCTGCTGTTGTATTCCTTTACCCACTCAACGGCAATTAGATCGTAGGATTCCTTTTCAAAGTCAAAGCCGAGGCGGCTGTAATAGTCAATAATAGGGAAGCCGAAAAAAACATGGTACATTTTTCTGTCTGCAATTATGGGAAGTTTTCTTCTTTTCAGTAACACGTTCACACTGTCAATTCCGATGTCAACGTCATCCAGCAACGTTCCGTTAAAATCCCAAACAATATGTGTGTATTTTTGAAAATCCATGGTATTCTCCGCTAATCCTTACAGATAAAAGTTATAAAATTATTATGACAGATTTTTTATATTAAAGCAAGCAGTTAAGAGTTGAAAATTAATCGGCAATAATATACAATGTGATTAAGAGGTGAGAAACATGGCCGTGAGACTTAATGATGACAAAGAGGTTGTAAAAAACATAAAAGAAGGTCTGAAGAAAAAGGACGGCTTTTGTCCGTGCAGGCTGGGTAAAAAGCCCGAGTATAAATGTATTTGCGATGAGTTTAAAGCACAGATTGCCGACCCTGATTTTGAAGGGTATTGCCATTGCATGCTTTATTACAAATCCAAAGATTAAACTAACTTAAACACTTAGGAGGTATATTATGTCTGTATTAACTGTTACCAAGGATAATTTTGAGAGCGACGTTTTAAAGAGCGAAAAAACCGTTTTAATTGACTTTTGGGCTTCGTGGTGCGGTCCTTGTCGCATGCTGTCGCCCGTAGTTGACGAAATTGCAGAGGAGAATCCCGATATTTTGGTCGGAAAAATAAACGTAGATGAGGAAGCTGAGCTTGCAGAGGCTTTCGGAATAGAAAGTATACCTACACTCGTGGTAATAAAAGACGGTAAGCCCGTAAACGGCAGTGTGGGTGTTCGCTCAAAAGATGAGATACTTGAAATGGTGAAATAAAAAAGCGTAAGGACAGGGTAAGGACAGGGGACGGTTCTCCGTCCTTATCCTTTTTAATGAGAAATAGTCTCTAATGCGAAAAGTAAAATATAATCTCAGAGAGGTGATTTCGATGCCAAGACAAGCACGAAAGAAAAGTGAAAGCGGCATATATCACATAATCCTTCGAGGTATAAATCGTCAGCAGATATTTGAAGATTCAGATGATTATGCGCATTTCCTTTGGATACTGCGTAAATGTAAGGATATTAGTTCTTTTCAATTATTTGCATACTGTTTAATGAGCAACCATGTGCACTTACTTATAAAAATAATAAATGACCCCGTGGAACAAGTCGTAAAAAGAATTGCAGGGAGATATGTATATTGGTATAACATAAAATATCAGCGCACTGGTCACTTATTTCAAGACCGCTTTAAAAGCGAACCGGTAGAGGATAATTCATATTTGTTAACTGTATTACGGTATATACATCAGAATCCTTTAAAAGCTGGGATTTGTCAAAAAATTAGTGAATTTCCATATAGCAGTTACAGAGAATATCTAACAGAAAAAAAGATTGTGGATTGTGAGTTTGTAGAAAGCATAATACCAAAACGAACTTTTATTAACTTTAATGATGAAAATAATGAGGACAGATGTTTAGATGATGATTATAGCCGTATTAAACGTGTAACAGATGATCAAGCTAAGAACATTATTGCCCAAATAACTAATTGTAAAAATGTGACTGATTTTCAGAAATTATCACAGTACAGTAAAGCATATTATATAAAACAGATTCATGACAATGGGGTTTCGATAAGACAAATAAATCGTTTGACCGGAATCAGTAAGGGGATGGTAGAGCGATATATTAGGTAAACGGCAAGACGAGGAACCGTCCCCTGTCTTTTTGGCATAAATATAGCGAGCCGTTTTTGCGGCTCGCCTTTGTATATTATTAATAATCGGTTTATCAGAATCTCAAGAAGAACAGTGTTCCTACCAAGCAGAGAATGATTCCCACAACCAAGGGCTTTGAGGGCTTCTCTTTGAATACGAGCCAGCCGCCGAGTGCGGTAAATACGATGCAGCCGCCTGTGATAAGAGGGTAGCAAACGGAACCGTTGATGCTGCCTGCGCTTAAGAGCTGGAACAAATATGATGTGCCCGAAGCCGCTGCCGAAAGAGCAACGATGGGGAGCACCTTCTTAACGGGAACAACCTTAAAAGCATCCTTGTTCTTTCCGAGAACAACGAGAAGTGCGATGGTGCAACAGATGAATTTAACAAAACCGCTTATCATAACGAAAATCTCGGCATTAACGGTGAATTCAGCCCAATTTGCAGGCACGTTTATGATAGTCTCAGAAACAACGCCGTCTCCGTCGGGGTTGAACTGGTGCATTTTTGAAAAAATACTTACACAACCGTTAAGTATAAATACGACGATACCGAGAGCAATAAGACCGCTTTGGGTGTCTTTCTTTTCGGTGCTGTAATTTTGAGCAATTACACCTGCCGCCATGATGACAAGACCTACAATGCTGAGAATGAGGCTCGTTACACCGCTGTATTCACCGAGGAAAATAAGGCAAAATACGAAGGGAAGCATCATTCCGCCCGTCATAAGGAACATTGTGTACGTAGCAAGACTGCCCTTTGCCATCATTCTGAAACCAATAAGGTTGTAGATGAAACCGCAGATAGCCATTCCGCTTGCAAGAAGCAAGGGAAGCCATATGTACTCAAGCTTCGCACCCAAAAAATCTTCAACCACGCTGTAGCCTGCCGCAGTTTCCTGTGCAGCAACTCCGTCTGCTTCAAAAAATTTATCAAGAACAAAATTCAATGCAAAAAAGATTACGCCGGTAAAGAGACCCTGCACTGCATTGAAAAAGAGTCCTGCCGCAGGAGATACGCCTGCACGGCTTTGATACAGCTTATTAAAACAAAAATCTACGGCAAGTAAAATAACCGCTATAAGAACTAAAATGTAACCCATAATTCATATCCTCCTTTAACGTTGATACTATAAATGTGATTTTAACATATTTCCATTGCTTTTTCATCATAAAATATGATAAAATCATCAAAATAGCACTTAAAGGAGCTAAAATAATGGTTATAAAGAACAATATTCATTACAACGGTATCTTTCCGTTCGATTTTACGATAAATTATGTAGAACTTGACTCGGTTTCTCACCTCAACATTAACGAGCTTCATACTCATGAGGAGTGTGAAATATATATAAACGTCAGCGGTGACGTAAGCTTTATGGTTGAAGATAATGTTTATCCTATTAAGCCGGGGAGCATTATTGTCACTCGTCCCAATGAATTTCACCATTGCATATACCGCAGTAATGCTTTGCATAAGCATTTTTGGATATTGGTTTCAACAGGCGGAAATGAAAAGCTTTTTGATTTCTTTTTTGAGAGAGGGCACGGCACAAAAAATTTAATAACCCCTTCACCTGAAGATTCAAGACGTATTTACATGATATGTAAGGAACTGCTTAACGTAAATCTTTCCGAAATTGAAAAGTACAAGCTTTTTTTTGACTTGCTTGCGATTATTCGTGCCGGCGTGGCATCAGAGGTTGTTTTTGAGAGCGATGCTTTACCTCAGGACGTGGGTGTTGTTTCAGAATTTATAAATGCAAATTTTACGGCGTCGATAAGTGTCTCTGAATTGGCAGCCTTGGCGCACGTCAGCGTAAATACGTTGGAGCGTCACTTTAAGGCTGCTTTTTCGGTAACCCCCACGGAGTACATCTTAAAAAAACGTTTATCATATGCTCAGGAGCTTTTGAAACACGGATACTCTGTTCAAGAAGCATGTGAGGGTTGCGGGTTTTCAGACTATTCGTATTTTATTTCCGTGTTTAAAAAAACTTTCAATCTAACACCTTTAAAATACAAAAAATTAAATTCCAAATAATGATTTAAACACTTCCACCAGCTTGAATCTCACGTTGACCTTTACGTTTTCGGAAACAAGGCCGTCGTCTGCGGTTAAAATTACCTTTTCGTCCGCCTCTCCGGAAATCGTTTTATATGCTTCCGAAGAAAGATTTTCCTTTAAAACAGCCTTGCTTTCATCGCTGATGGAAAAAGTTCCGCTGTTCGTACAGCAAAGAGGGGGAAACATAACGCACCACCAGTTTTTTCCTTCTCCGCTCCCTATGTTTACTTTTATTGCGTTGTAATTTCCCGAGGGCAGGACAATATCTCCGTAGCTCTTTGCGGGAAAAACACTCTCTCCGACGGAAATCGATACACTGTAATCAGAGCCGAGCTCTTTAAGATAGTTGTCTACGGTTTCCTTGATTACAGGTATTTCATTTTCGATTAAAGCTGTGTATTCTTGTGCGGAGTTGCAGGTTACGTTCAGGTTTTTTGTACAGTCAAGAACTTTATCTCTTACCAGGAGCTTAAGCGCCTGATCATCTTCACTGTCGCTGTTTGCAATTACGTGCAATCTTACTATGTTTTCTTTTATGTTACCAAATGTTTGGGAAGCGTAGCAAATGCCTCCTACCGTAATTGCACTTGCACAAAGAACCAATATAAAAATAAGTTTTATGCCTTTTTTTGCAAAATATAATGAATTTTTCATGATTTGCCTCCGATAATATGTTATATGGCTTATTATTGTCGGTAAAATTTGCGGTTATACAACGGCATTGAATTTCAGAATAAAATATGGTAAAATTTACATAATAACAAAAGGAGGGTAACTATATTATGGATTACAAGTTTCAAATTAATGACGTTATTCATGGTTTTATTGTAAAATCAATTAAATATATTGATGAAATAGGCGCAGCACTGTATGAAATGGAATATCAAAAAAACGGGGCAAAGCTTTTATGGCTTGCAAGCGGGGACGAAAATAAAACTTTCTCCGTTACGTTTAAAACGATACCCGAGGACGATACAGGAGTCTTCCATATTCTTGAGCACTCGGTGCTTGGCGGTTCTGAAAAATACCCCGTAAAAGAGCCCTTTGTTGAGCTTCTGAAGGGGTCAATGCAAACTTTTTTAAATGCGTTTACTTTTCCTGACAAGACAATGTACCCTGTGTGCAGCCGAAATGATAAGGACTTTTTGAACTTAATAGACGTGTATATGGATGCGGTACTGCATCCTACCATATACACCAAGCCCGAAACTTTTTGGCAGGAGGGCTGGCATTATGAGCTGTTTTCAAAGGATGAGGAGCTCAAGCGCAACGGAGTTGTTTACAACGAAATGCAGGGCGCTTTTTCGTCGGCAGAGGCGGTTATCGAGTCCAAGCTCAACAGACTGCTGTTCCCCGACAATTGCTATAAATACGAATCGGGCGGAGACCCCGAGAGCATTCCTAACTTGACGTACGAGCAGTTTTTGGAGTCACACAGACGTTTTTATCACCCTTCAAATGCCAAGTTTTTCTTGGACGGTAACATTGAAACCGACGGTGTGTTGGCATTGCTTGACAGTGTTTTGTCAGAGTATGACAGACAGGAAGTAGATACGGATATCCCGATGCAGGGCGCATTACCGTATCAGGAGACTCGCTGTGAGTATGAGGTTTCTCCCGACGACGATGTGACGAGAAAGGTACAGCTTGCTACGGGATACGTTTTTGCTGCATATAACGAGCAGGAAAAGAGCATTGCCATGGATATTTTGACCGATGTTCTTTGCGGCTCAAACGAAGCACCTTTAAAGAAAGCTATTTTAAGCAAGGGGCTTGCAGATGACGTCAGTTTTTCTACAATCGGCACCCAGCAGATCGTTGCTACCTTGGTTGTAAGAAACACCTCCGAGGACAAAACGGAAGAGGTTAAGGAGACTATTCGAGAAACGTTCCTGAAGCTTATTAATGAAGGAATCGACAGAGACCTCCTTACGGCTTCTTTTAACAACTTGGAGTTCATCGTAAAGGAACGTGATTACGGTTCAATGCCCAGGGGCTTGGGCTTTGCGATGTCTGTTTTTGACAGCTGGCTGTACGGCGGTGATCCCGAACAAAACCTTTCTTATAATGCTTCTTTTGCATCCCTCAGAGAAAAGATTGACAGCGGATATTTTGAAAATTTGCTGAAAGAGGCGCTTTTGGAGAGCAACCACAAGGCTACCGTCATTTTAATACCATCTGCTACGTTGGGTGAGGAGCGCAGAAACAAAAATGCTGCAGAATTGAAGCTGATAAAGGACGGCTGGTCGGCAGAGATTACGGAAAACGTAATTGCAATGAATGAGAGACTTAAAGCTGTGCAGGAGGCTCCCGATTCTCCTGAGATGCTTGCAAAGCTTCCGTCCGTTTCAATTGAAGATATTTCTAAAACTCCCGAGGAGCTTCCGCTTAAGGTTTCAAAGTCAGATTCGACAACGATTTTGTCACATGAGATTGAGACAGGCGGCATAATATACACTGATTTGTATTTTTCAGCGGCAGATCTTACGCCCGAAGAGCTCAGCTGTGTTTCTTTAATGTGCGAAGTGCTTACACAAGTAGGTACAAAGAACTATACAGGCTTAGAGCTTTTGAATAAAATAAAGTCTAATTTAGGATTTTTGAACGTGTCTCCTGCAGTGTATTCAATGCCCGGACAGACGAAAGAGTGTACACCCTATATCGTCGTGGGCTGCGGCTTGCTCGAGAGCAAAAAAGAGGATGCCTTGGGATTGATAAAGGAAGTCTTATTGTTCTCTGACTTCAAAGATATAAAGCTTATAAAGAATATTGCAGGACAAAGAAAGCTTGGAATGGAGCGTGCTTTTAATTCGAGCGGAAGCGCATATGCGGCGAGAAGAATTGCAGCTGCATCTTCTGCCCATGGTGTTGCGGCAGGTGCGTTTTCAGGCCTTGAGTTCTACAAAAATCTCTTAAATATGCTTGAACAGCTTGACGGAGCTTCGGCACAGACCTTGACTGAAAAGTTTTCAGCTCTATGCAAAAAGCTTTTTATAAGAGAGCGTCTGACTGTCAGTGTAACGGGCTCCACCGTAGCTGAGTTTTCTGCTTCGCTTGCGGAAATAATACCCTCAGATGAAGAAGCAAGTATTATACCTGCGGCAAGCTATGTTCCTTCCGAAGTAAAACAGGAGGGTATCGCTATTCCTGCAGCCGTGGCCTTTGCCGCTAAGGGTGGCAATCTTTACAATATCGGTGCGGAATATACAGGTCAATTGCGTGTTGCAACGTCGCTTCTCTCTTTAGGATATTTGTGGAATGCAATACGTGTGCAGGGCGGTGCGTACGGAACGGGAGTATCTGCAAATGTAAACGGTGCAGTTTGCTTCTCGTCTTATCGTGACCCGGATGCCGCTAATTCTCTTGATTGCTACGACAATGCAGGAAATGCACTTCGTGAATTTTGCGAGTCAGAAGAGGACCTTACAAAATATATAATCGGAACGGTCGCCGAAACAGAACCTGTTTTGTCAAATAAGCTGAAGGGACGCAGTGCTGCATCCTTGTATTTAAGCGGTGTCACACAAGATCAACGCATAAAGCTTCGCCGCGAAATTATAGGAACGACTAAGGCTGATTTGATTGAGGTGAGCAAGGTTCTTGATAAAATTTGCGCCGTTAACAACGTATGTGTTTT
>JAZPZG010000047.1:0-10050 GCA_045544575.1 Clostridia bacterium | reverse complement strand
ACCTGCAATAACACTGTTTTCAAAGAACTCATAAAATTCAAGGTAAGCACCGCATTGACCGGTGAGGTATTTTACCATAAGCTGTGTTACATTACCCAAGCAATCGTTTTCGGGAATTGTGGAAACACCTGCACAATCCGACAAGAGCATAAAGATAGGTGCCGGAGGGAATCCGAGAAGCTTTTTCATTCCGTCAACGTCTTTTAAAGAAACAGCGCCGTAGCCTCTTTCATCAATAAGCTGCTTTACAGCGAGGTAATACCCTGCGGCAAGCTCCATACCTTCCTTTTTAGCGGGCTTAACAAAGTTCCACTTAGACATTACGTTATCAATTACAGCCTGCTTTTCCTCTGCCGAAATCATATCGAAGCGTTGTTTCATTTCAAGCATCTCAAAGGTTTCAATTTCGGTTCCTACTACTCTTTTTAATGAACCTCCGTCATAAAGAGTTCCGTAAAGATTCATATCGCGGTAGCCGGCCATTCCTACACGAGAAGAGCGGAGTTTCTTGGCGGCAGCTGCGGCAATAACAAAATCTGCTACCTTATCTGTTTTGGAAGGCTTTCCTATAACGTCATATACGTATTTAAACTTGTATCCGAGGTCAGCAAACGTTTTTCTAAGAGCGGTAGTACCTGCCTGGTCTGCAGTCGTAACGATTCTTCCGTCCTCTATCCAACCGCAAAGTCCCCAAAGCACCATAGGCAAATGCTTATAACGCTCTGTTACCTTAACCACTGCGTGGGTAGGAATCCATCCTGCAATGCAGATTACCATGGAATCAAAATCTTTTCCTTCCAAGGCGGCAAATACTTTTTGAATATCTTTTTCTTCGTAATCATCCGTAACAGGATATACAGAAATAAGGTCAAGACCCTTTTCCTTCAAAGACTTTTCGGCAGCTTCGCACTTTCTTATAATGATATCAATCGGAGTGTTTACTTCTCCGAAGCCTATAAATGCAGTTTTACTCATAAAATCATTCCTTTCGCTTTACAGAAATTATCATAACACACGGTATAGTCATCGTTACCGGGTTCATATATCTTTTTAATTTTTACGGTTTCAATGCATGCGCTTTCTACGTCGGAAAAGATTCCGGCACCTACTCCCGCAAGTATTGCAGAGCCGAGACAAGCAGTTTCGTTATTTTCAAGTATCGCGATACGTTTACCTGTCATGTCCGCTTTTATCTTACACCAAAGAGGACTTGATGCTCCTCCGCCCATGGATCTGATTTCGCTGCATTGAACACCGAGATAGTCAAGGTTTTCTTTAAGCATACACGCCACTGCTTCCAGAATGCTTCTTATTGCATGAGCCCTTGTATGTTCCATGGTAAGCCCTATAAAAGCCCCCTTTGCTTCGGGGTTGTACGTAGGCATCGTCGAGCCGCACAGATACGGTAAAAAAGTAAGTCCGTCAGATCCCGGTGCAACTTTTTCGGCAAGCTCATCAAGCTCCCTGAAGCTGAAGCTTTCGCAAAATTGATTTTTAAACCACTTAAGAGCAATTCCCGCAGTCGGTGTCCATGAGAGCAAACAATATTTTCCGTCATAATTCACGTGGCAAGGAATAATGCTTTCGGGGCTATATTCGGGGATTCCGTCACATGAAGCAAAGACAGCCATGGTAGTTCCTGTCATTTCACTTACAATTCCCTTGCCGGCTACTCCTGCGCCTATTACTCCGGCAATCTGGTCCATCGCACCCGTAACAACCTTGGCACCCTTGTATTCACCTATTACCGTTGATGAAGGGAGTAATTCAGGCAACGTACTTTCAGAAATTCCTATAAAATCAAGCATTTCTTTCCACCACGTCTTATTCTTTATATCAAAGTAAAGACTTGATGATTGAAGTGTGTATTCAGTGACAAACCTTCCCGTCAATCGGTAAAGAATGTAATCTTCAAGAAGAAATATCTTTGAAATTTTTTCAAAAACCGCCGGATTGTTTTCTTTCACCCATAAAAGCTTCGCCGCAGGCCAAGTTGCAGTGATTTCAGGCTGACCGGTTACGTCATAAACCGTTTTGTTTCCGAAACGTGATTTTATTTGCTCTGCTTGTTTAGCCGCACGATTATCAAGCCAAACGATTGCATTCATAAGCGGATTGCCGTCCGAATCTGCAAGTATCATGGTTTCGCACTGTGTGTCAATCGCAAGAGCGCTGATCACAAGTCCCTCTGTAACCTCTTCATATGCTTCTGAAAAAAGCTTAAAGTAATCCTCTGCAGGGAACTCAACCGTATCTCCTGAAACTATCAGAGAATAGTCCTTCGTAACACTTTTTACGAGCACACCGCTCTCATCGAATACAGCAGCTTTTAATGATGTGGTTCCTATATCGGCACCTAATAAATATCTCATACTAAAAAACCTCAGCCGTGTAATTCATCCCAAGCTTTTCTGAGTGAATAAAGCATCTCCTCTACCATTGCTTCGGGATCTGCAGCTTTTATAATACCGCTGGTAGAGCCGGTTGCCTGTGCACCGAGTTTTATGGTGTTGTAGACATCCTGACCGTTTGATATTCCTGCTCCCTGAAGAACCATTATATCGGGATTAATCTCTCTTACGGTTTCAATCGTAGCTCTTACGTAGTTTGCGTCACTGGTAGTTCCCGTACCGATAAGCTCGGTAGGCTCAGCAACCAAAAGATTCGGAGAAAGCTTTGCTATAGCCTTCAAATCCTCAACAGTGTCAGCACATACGATAGTCGCAAGACCAACCTCATCGGCACGCTTAATGGTTTTTTCAATTTCTTCAAGAGTGAGCGGCTTTTCAGCGTGGTTAAGCATTACACCTACAGCGCCTGCAGCCTTTACAGCCTCGGGAAGAACCGAACCAAGACCTCTTCCTACGGGAAGATAGTCCATATGCTGTGCAAAAACCGAAATTCGCTCGGTGTTGTCTGCAAGAAGCTTAATGTCGGTATATTGCGGTGTCACGATAACGTCAACGTCATACTTCATCGCAACCTTGTCAATAGCCTTGGCAAGCTTAAGCATACGCTCGCCGTACATAAACGCTTTGGGGCCTACCTCGAAAAAGGGAGGCTTTATTTTAAAATCCTTATACATCAGTGATTCAACCTTTCTCCTACGGCACCGCCCGGATGAATCAGGGCGAATTGCTCTTTACGGTAATTTGTTTCTTCCATAACAGCGCAGATAAGCGCATCAAAAAGTGCGATTGTTGCAATATAACTGGACGTCGCCTGCATATTGTACTTATCGCTTTCCTGTTCTATGTGCATGGGAAGTACGATATCAGAATGACGTGCTATGGGTGAATCCATGTTTTCCGTCACGCCGATAACTATAGCTTCCTTTTTTATCGCAACATCAAGCACGGGAAGAAGCTCTCCTGTCTTTCCTCCGCGCGAAACAAGCACAACGACGTTTCCCTTCTGTACCGCACCCAAACCTCCGTGCATAGCTTCACACGGCGGCAAAAACTGTGCGGGACGCTCAATACAGCAAAGAGTATGAGCAAACTTCTTTGCCGCAATACCTGAAGAACCGCTGGCACTTGTTATAATTCTTTCGCAGCTTGCAAGAGCATCAACAGCCTTGGAAAAGCTTTCCTTGTCCAGGGTTGCCAAAACGTCGGCAACTGCTTTTTGTTCTATTTCAAGAGAACGCTTTGCCATTTCAAAAGCACGTTCAAGCATATTTTCTACCTCGTAAATAAAATATTTTAAGAAGTCCCATAAACACACTTATGCCGACATTGGTATATAAAAACAACGCGGCATAAGTGTACAAATCTTGCTAAATTTTATCTTTTCCAGTTAAGTGTGTAATGAACGTCATCAGCCTTTTCTTCGTCGGTATACTTATGAAGAGTATTGATAACCTCACCGTTATTCCACTTGCGATCGCCTACATCCTCGGTAGTACCCATAACGGTAACGTTGAGCTGTCTGCGACGTGCACGTACGTGATCCCAGTCTACAAAGTAAACGTGAGCAAACTCACCGCCGTCAAGAACACCGTCTTTAATAGTCATAGCTTCGCTTCTGCCGAAGAAAACGGAACGAAGGTGACCGTCTGTATTCATGCTTGTGAAGTCACCGGGCTCATTAACAAAACGACCGAACTGTGTATGTATCGGACCGGGGTGACGGTACTGATGCTCCTCTGCAAAATCAGGAATCATCTTACGCATAATATCAAGCAAATCATGCTGTAAATATTCGATATCAAAAGAATCAATGTCGTGTGAACACTCCTGTACCATAACCGAGCAAGTCGTATGGTGAGATGCGATAGTAACCGTACCGTTCTTAATGCCGGATGCTTCTACGATAGCAATAATCTCTGACGTAACGTCGTGAAAAGTAGGTATCCAGCCTCTTGACTGCAATTCCAACTCTTTTTGAAATACTTTAAATTCCATAACTCTTCTCCTTGTAAAAAATCGAATTTTGGGTTTCTTTTCCTCAAATATTATCGCACACTCGGCATGTTTTTGTCAAGGAAATAAAGAAAACTGTTTACCGCTGAAAATAATTGTGATATTATGGTACATGGATATAATTACATTAGGTATTGTTGTACAGTTCGGAAATATATTTTTCTAAATAATGCGGAGGTATTTCATGAAAACCGATATCGAAATTGCTCAAGAAGCGAAGCTGAAAAACATTAAAGACATCGCTGCCGTTGCAGGCATTGACGAAGATGACCTGGAACTTTACGGAAGATACAAGGCCAAGGTAAACCTTGACCTCATAAAAAAAAGTAATAAAAGAGACGGAAAACTAATTTTGGTTACCGCTATTACACCTACCCCTGCGGGTGAAGGAAAAACCACCACCACGATAGGACTTGCAGACGGTCTTTCACGCATTGGCAAGAACGTTATGGTAGCCTTAAGAGAGCCTTCCTTAGGACCTGTTTTCGGTGTTAAAGGCGGCGCTGCAGGCGGCGGCTACGCACAGGTAGTTCCCATGGAGGACATCAATCTCCACTTTACGGGGGATTTCCACGCTATCGGCGCAGCTAACAATTTGCTTGCTGCTATGCTGGACAACCACATTTACCAAGGTAATAAACTCGGAATTGACCCTCGCAGAATCACTTGGAAGCGTTGTGTCGATATGAACGACAGACAATTACGTTTCATCACTGACGGTTTGGGCGGCCGTGTAAACGGAGTACCGAGAGAAGACGGCTACGATATTACCGTTGCTTCGGAAATAATGGCAGTGCTTTGCCTTGCCTCTTCCATAAGGGACTTAAAGGAGCGCCTCGGTAACGTTATCGTGGGCTATACGTATGACGAAAAGCCCGTTACAGCACGTGACCTTAATGCAAACGGCGCTATGGCGGCACTTTTAAAGGATGCATTAAAGCCTAACCTCGTACAGACACTTGAAGGCACACCCGCACTTGTTCACGGCGGACCTTTTGCAAACATCGCTCACGGCTGTAATTCCGTAGTTGCTACTAAGCTTGCAATGAAGCTCGGCGATTACGCAGTTACGGAAGCAGGCTTCGGTGCAGACCTCGGCGCACAAAAATTCCTTGATATAAAATGCAGAATGGCAGGTCTAAAGCCTTCTGCCGTTGTTATGGTTGCTACTATCCGCGCTCTTAAAATGCACGGCGGCGTAGCAAAGACAGATCTCGGTCAGGAAAATTTGGTTGCACTTGAAGCAGGTCTCCCCAATCTCCTCAGACACGTATCAAATATAAAAGACGTGTACAAGCTTCCCGTTGTGGTTGCCATCAATCGCTTCCCGCTTGATACCGATGAAGAAGTCAAGCTCGTTACCGAAAAATGCAAGGAGCTCGGGGTTAACGTACGTCTTTCGGAAGTTTGGGCAAAAGGCGGCGAAGGCGGTATAGAGCTTGCTGAAGAAGTAGTGAGGCTATGTGAGCAGGATAACGACTTCTCCTTTAGTTATGACCTAAACGACAGCATTGAAAAGAAGATTGACGATATAGTAAAAAATGTATACAGGGGCGACGGCGTTGTTTTTGCCGCCGCAGCAAAAAAACAAATTGCACAATTAAATGCGTGTGGCTTTGACAAGCTCCCTATATGCATGGCTAAAACACAGTACAGTTTTTCAGATGACGCTGCAAAGCTCGGCGCTCCCAACAACTTCACCGTTACGGTAAGAAATCTCAGAGTTTCCGCAGGTGCAGGCTTTATAGTAGCACTTACAGGTGATATTATGACAATGCCCGGACTCCCCAAGGTTCCCGCTGCAGAACGAATTGACGTTGATGAGAACGGTACAATCACCGGTCTTTTCTGATTGCTGTTAATATACCTTAAATTTATATAACAAACGGGGCTGTAAAAACAGCCCCGTTTTGTTTAATTATTTAATTAATTGATTAGTCTGAAGTTATCTCATTGTGCGTAAACGTCGCTTTCTTTTAGAACCTTCATGCCTACACCCATAAGTGCCTCTGCCGCAGCAATATTATCGTCTATTCTGATAATCACACGGGCATTGTCACCCTGCTTGCCTACAAAAGCATAAATGTATTCTACCTCAATGCCCTTATTGTTAAGTGCATCCAAAGCCTTTGCCAAGGCTCCCGGTGTATTGGGAATCTCTACAGCCAAAACCTCGGTTACGGCAACGGTAAAGCCGCTCTCCTTAAGCGCAAATATGGTTTTGGTATAATCATCGGTAATCAATCTTAATGCACCGTAATTTGCACCGTCTGTAACCGAAAGCGCTATTAAATCAATATTGTTATCCCCCAATATTTTAGTAACAGCAGCAATTCTACCGGGCTTATTTGCCAAAAATACAGATATTTGCTTTATGCCTATCATAAACACTCGACCTCCTTATAATAGCGAAAATACTCAATCATGCAACTTTCTGTTGTCAATAACGTGCTTTGCCTTGCCCTCGCTTCTGGGAAGTGACTTGGGCTCAACCAATTTAACGCCGACACCTATTCCGAGCAAGCTGTGGAGATTTGCCTTTATACGCTTCTCCAAATCATGAATGTCACGAATTCTGTCGCTGAAGAACTCCTCTGTCATTTCAACGTGTACGTCCATGATATCGGTGTTGTTTTCACGGTCAACATAAATCATGTAATAAGGTGCAGTTTCTCCCATCTCCATAAGAACCGTTTCAACCTGTGAAGGGAATACGTTAACGCCTTTAATAATAAGCATATCATCCGAACGGCCTGAGGGCTTCTCCATTCTAACCGTTGTACGTCCGCACTTACAGGGTTCTGCAATGAGCCTCGAAAGGTCACGTGTTCTGTATCTGATAAGCGGGAAGCCTTCCTTGGTAAGCGTGGTAAATACAAGCTCGCCCTTTTCTCCGTACGGCAACGGCTCACCTGTCTCGGGGTTAATGATTTCAACAAAGAAATGGTCCTCTTGAACGTGCATGCCCTTTCTTTCCAGGCACTCACAGCTTACGGAAGGTCCCATAATTTCACTGAGTCCGTAAATATCACAAGCCTTAAGGCCAAGCTTTGCTTCAATGTCTGCTCTCATGCCCTCTGTCCAAGGCTCTGCACCGAAAAAGCCTACTTTAAGGCTGATTTCTTCGGGCTTTACCCCCTGTGCTTGGAGCTCTTCTGCAAGATAAAGAGCGTACGAAGGCGTACAGCAAATAGCATCAGGTCTGAAATCTCTTATAAGAGTAACCTGGCGCGCTGTATTTCCGCTTGATGCAGGTACAACCGCACAACCGATTTTTTCCGCACCGCTGTGTGCACCGAGACCGCCTGTAAAAAGACCGTATCCGTACGCAATGTGTACCATAGACTCTTTTGTAACACCGCCGCCGACAAGGCTTCTTGCCATACATTCATCCCAGATATCAAGGTCTCTTGCCGTATATCCTACTACAGTCTGCTTACCTGTCGTTCCTGACGAAGCATGTATTCTGTTAATTTCAGACATAGGAACGGCAAACATACCGAAAGGATAAGAATCACGAAGATCCTGCTTTGTAGTAAACGGAAGCTTTGAAATGTCATCAATAGTCTTGATATCGCCCGGCTCTACGCCTGCAGCCTCCATCTTCGCTCTGTACAGGGGCACGTTGTTGTAAACTCTGTCTACAAGCTTCTGGAGTCTTCTTGATTGAAGAACCTTCATTTCATCACGGGGCATACATTCAAAATGTTCATTCCAATATTTCATAAAATTACTGTCTCCTTCCCGATTCAAACGCTTTTTCATTTGTGTCATAAAACTTTGACGGAACAACCGACTTAAGAGCCTCTATCCAGATTTTCTCATCAACACCCTCGAGCAATGATGAAAGAACTCCGCAAAGCACAATATTAACCGCCTTTGCGCTGCCGCATTCCTCCGCAGTTTTAAGTGCATCAAACGCTTTTACAACAGCACCGGAGCCCTCAAGCGCAGAAAGAGCATTTCCAGGATACTCAGCTCTGCCCAAAACAACTGTCATGGGATTGATTTGTTGCGTAGATGTTATTACCACGCCGCCTTTTTTAAGGTACGGAAGCCATCTTACAGCCTCTGCAAGCTCAAAAGAAAGCATTACGTCAGCCTGCGCCGCATCAATAACGGGAGAAGCAACGTTATCACCAATTTTTACACACGTTACAACACTTCCGCCGCGCTGTGACATTCCGTGAACCTCAGACACCTTAACGTCTTTTCCGGAAAGCATAGCGACCATTCCCAAAAACTTGGAGGCTAAAAGCGTACCCTGTCCTCCTACACCTACAATGAGTATATTAATATTATCCAAATTCATATAATCAACCTCCGGAATTATTTAGAAATTGCCTGTCTGGGACACATTGAAGTGCAGAGCTCACAACCGGCACACTGAGAAGCATCTATAACGTACTTACCGTCAATTTTATTAATTGCAGGACATCCGAGTCTCATGCAGGCACCGCATTTAACACACTTATCCTCGTTAATTTTAACAGGTGCTCCGTAATTAACGTTTTTCAAAAGAGCACAAGGTCTTTGTGAAATAATTACCGATGGCTCAGCAGCCTCCGTTTCCTCAATAAGAACCTTTCTGAACGTCTTCATATCAAACGGGTCAACTACCTTTACTCTCTTAATACCCATAGCATCGCAAAGCTTCACAAGATCAACCGCAACGGTCTTTTCGTTTCTTATGGTATAGCCCATAGCAGGATTCTGCTGGTGTCCCGTCATGCCGGTAATTGAGTTATCAAGAATAATGACTGTGGAAATTCCCTTGTTGTATACTACGTCAATCAACGAAGTAACGCCTGAGTGCATAAAAGTTGAATCGCCGATAACTGCAACAACCTTATCCTGTGTGAGCTCCCCGTTAATCTCCATAGCTTTTTGCATACCGTGTGCCATGCTTATTGAAGCACCCATACAAACGACGGAATCAAGTGCGTGATAAGGGTCAAGCGCACCTAATGAGTAACAGCCGATATCACCGCATACTCGTACGTTCAAATTAGACAGCTGGAAAAATACCGCTCTGTGAGGACAGCCTGCACAGAAAACAGGAGGTCTTGCGGGCACGTTGACAGCCTCACCGGGCTTTTCGCCGTCGGGCTCAATGCCGTAATATGCTTTACGTATTGCCGCAGTTCCGAGTTCACCGAGATTAGTAAAATACTTTTTGCCCTCAACCTTAATTCCCATCTGTCTTATGTAATTTTCAATAAAGGGTTCCAGTTCTTCGATTACAAGGAGTTCATCCACCTTATCGGCAAACTCTTTTATGATCTTATCGGGCAACGGATGTACCATTCCAAGCTTTAAAACAGAAGCCTCGGGAAATACTTCTTTTGCATACTGATAGCAAACACCCGAAGTGATAATGCCCAATTTTCCGCCTTTGCCGTCCTTCATTTCAATCCTGTTAGGAATTACTGAGGCCTTTGCATTTTCACCGCAAGCAGCAGCTTTAAGCTCTGCCATACGTTGTTCTACGAAGACGTGTCTGCCTTTAGCCATTGCAGGCATCATAACGTATTTCGAAATATTTTTCTTATATTCCTTTGCAGAGGTAACTCTCTCACCTGTCTTTACAAGGCTACGCTGATGTGCAATTCTTGTCGTAAGACGT
>JAZPZG010000046.1:0-4625 GCA_045544575.1 Clostridia bacterium | reverse complement strand
CTGTTTGAAAATTCAAACGGAAGTCTGAACAGCGATTATGATCCGAAATGTGATTGGGCGTTAAGACATCTTGATATGTTTCCGGTGGAGATAAACAAAGCGGATTATCAGATGCTTTTAAGAGTTCCGGGAATAGGTGTAAAAACAGCGAAGCGCATAATTGCTTCACGCAGATACGGAGGCCTCTCCTTTGATAGCCTTAAAAAAATGGGTGCAGTTATGAAGCGGGCTGCTCTTTTTATTACTTGCGGAGGGAAAATGTATATGCCTATCACTATGGAACCGGAATTTATTAAGGCGAATCTTTCTCTCGACAAAAGAGCTTCTTCTTCTTCTTCGGCATATACTCCTATTTCTCTTTTTGATAACGTTGTTTAGGGGGCAGAAAATGATTGAAGATATTAGGAAAAATAACGTTTATATATACGACGGGAGCTTTGAGGGGTTTCTTTGTGCCGTGTTTCGTGCATGGAATGATAAATTGTTGAAAAATATTTGTTGTGAACAAAGGTACGAGCCTGAATTTGCAGATGTGGATTTTCACGTATTCGCCGAAATAAAAAAGTTCGAGCGTGTGCAAACTTGGATAATTGAAAATTTTGGGTACGTTGTTTCTCTGAAAATTTACAGGGTGTTTCTTACCGAAAGTACAGGCTGTGAACTTTCGATATTTAATTATCTTAAATACTTACATCATAACGGAAAGTTTTTCCGAAATAATTACGTAAATTCTGTAGTGATGGCAGTCGATAAGCTTGAGAGAGCCTTTTGCAACGAAACCCACCATCTGTATGGATTTTTACGTTTTAAAGAATCGGTTGACGGTGTTTTATATTCGGAGATATGTCCTAAGTATAATCAGTTAGAGCCTTTGGCGGTATTTTTTCACGACAGATTGCAGGGAAAGTCCTTTATAATACACGATACCGAAAGAAAGCTTTCTGCGGTCTGCAACGGAAAGTATTGGTATATTACGTCGGTAACCGAAAAAAGAGGGGCAGACTGCCGCGAGAATCAAGATGCATTTGAAAGCATGTGGAAGAGGTATCTGGATGTGCTCACCATAAAAGAGCGTGAAAATTATGCTTTACAAAGACAGATGCTGCCTATAAGACACAGAAAAAACATGACTGAGTTTCAATTATAAAGATTATAATAAACTTGCATGTGCGGACAAAAAACTCGCATAAAAAGACTTGCAAAAGTAGAATATAGAGATATTGAAAAACTATTGTCAGTGTGATATATTTATTATCCGGGTATGCATTGGCAGTACCCGTTGCGGAACAAAAATTTACGGAGAATTGATATGCTTGAATTTATAAATGTGTCATATACGACAGAAGACGGCTACGAAATCATAAAAGATGTGAGTTTTAAGGTCAGCGAAAGGTTTGTTGCAATTACTGGACCTAACGGAAGCGGAAAATCCACTATTGCTAAGCTCATAGCAGGTATCATAAAACCTACGGAAGGAAAAATTTTGCTTGACGGCGAGGACGTTACCGAGATGAGTGTTACGGAGCGCGCCAGAAGCGGTATCAGCTTTGCGTTTCAGCAGCCTGTAAGATTTAAGGGCCTTACGGTTAAGGATCTTATTTCCTTGGCGGCGGGAAGGAATCTTTCCGTTAAAGAAACGTGCAGATATCTTTCTGCGGTGGGTCTTTGTGCAAAGGATTACGTTGAAAGAGAAGCCAATGCCAGCCTGTCGGGCGGAGAGCTTAAACGTATTGAAATTGCCATGATAATGGCGAGAAATACTAAGATTTCCGTTTTTGATGAACCGGAGGCAGGCATTGATCTGTGGAGCTTTAACAACTTAATAAGTGTGTTTAAAGAAATGCATGACAGCACAAAAGGGTCTATTATCATTATTTCACATCAGGAAAGAATTCTTGATATTGCAGACAAAATTATCGTTGTTGCAAACGGCTCCATAAAAGCAGAAGGCTCGCGTAAAGAAGTATTGCCGGAAATATTGAGCGGTTCTTCGTGTAAGTTCTATACAAAGAAAGGGTGAGCATATGAATTTAGATTCTATTCAGCTTGATTTGCTTAAAAATATAGCCGGTATTTCAGAGTTTGAAGAGGGCAGTGCTTTTAACCTCAGACTTAACGGCACCGGTGCGGCAAGAAGTGTTACAGAAAACATAGATATTATTACAAAAACCGATTGCTCGGGAATCGACGTGTATGTTAAGCCCGGAACAAAGGGTGAGCAGGTACACATTCCTGTTATTCTGAGCGAAAGCGGTCTTAAAGAAACTGTTTTTAACGACTTTCACATAGGAGAAAATGCCGACGTAACCATTATTGCGGGGTGCGGTATTCACAACTGCGGTGAGGAGATGTCAGAGCATAGCGGTATACACTCATTTTACCTCGGAAAAAACGCCAGAGTTAAATATTCAGAGAAGCATTACGGAAGCGGTGACGGCAACGGTGAACGCGTTATGAATCCCACCACGTACTGCGAGCTTGAAGAAGGCAGCTATCTGGAAATGGATACCGTGCAAATCAAAGGTGTTGACTCTACAGTGAGAAAAACACAGGCGGTAGTAGGAGAAAATGCGAAAATTGTAGTCAAAGAAAAAATAATGACTCACGGCTCACAGCTTGCCAAGACAGAATTTATTGTTGATTTAAACGGTGAAAATTCCGGAGCACACGTGGTGTCAAGGTCTGTTGCAAGAGATTCCTCCAAACAGGTCTTTTTATCAAACGTTAACGGAAATAATAAATGTAACGGACATACGGAGTGTGATGCAATTGTAATGGACAGTGCCACTGTTCAGGCTGTTCCGGAGGTAAATGCAAATAATATCGACGCAGCTCTTGTGCATGAGGCTGCAATAGGAAAAATTGCAGGCGAACAAATTATTAAATTAATGACGCTGGGGCTTGATGAGAAAGAGGCAGAGGAACAGATTATTAACGGATTTTTAAAATAATAGTTCGTAATATTTTGCCGAAAATATCGTATGTAATTATCAGGAGGCTTATATGCTTAAAGTTTATAATGTATTAAATCATAAAAAAGAGGACTTTGTTCCTTTGCAGGAAAATAAGGTGAATATGTACGCCTGCGGAATCACAGCATCGGGAAGCGCTCATATAGGGCATGCATATCAGGCAGTGATTTTTGACGTAATCAGAAGTTATCTTGAGTACATAGGCTATGACGTAAAGTATGTCAGAAATTATACCGACGTTGATGATAAGATTATCATAAAGGCAAGAGAGCTTGGTATTGACCCCAAGTCATATGCAGAGCAGATAATGTCCGAAATCGATTCGCAGTTTGACAAGCTGGGAGTTAAAAAGCCCACCATCCAGTCAAAGGCGACTGAATGTATTCAGGATATGATCGACTTTATTTCGAGACTCATTGAAACAGGTCATGCATATGCTACGGAATACGGTGACGTCTACTTTAAGGTAAGTTCTTTCGGAAAATACGGTAACTTCTCAAACAGAACAGCAGGAGAGGAATTGCTTTCGGGAGTAAGAAAGGAACTTGAACCCGGTAAACTTGACGACCGTGATTTTGCCCTGTGGAAGCATGCCGGAAATGATGAGATTTTCTGGGAATCACCTTGGGGAAAGGGAAGACCCGGCTGGCATATTGAATGTTCTGCCATGAGCATGAAGTATCTTGGCGAGACACTTGATATACACGGAGGCGGAAAAGATCTGATATTCCCTCATCATGAAAATGAGATTGCTCAGAGTGAAGCTCTTACGGGAAAGCAGTTTTCAAGATATTGGCTTCACAACGGTCTTGTTAAAGTAAACGGACAGAAGATGAGTAAATCCTTGGGAAACGGTATTTTACTCGGGGATTTGCTTGAAGAATATAACGGTGACGTCATAAAGCTTACACTGTTACAGAACAGCTACCGCTCCGATATAAATATCATGGACGGTATTTTCGACAGTAACGAGAGTAAAATCTACAGTGCATATAAGCTTATTGCGAAGATTAATAAGGAATATGCGGGCATCGAGCCGAATAATGATTGTGAGTTTGCAGAGAGAATTAAAAAAGAGTTTTTAGCTGCTATGAACAATGATTTTAATACGGCGCTTGCAGCTGCGAATTTATTCGGCTACGTTACAGAGCTTACCAAGATGATAAATAAAAAGGCTGACCCGTCCTGCATCGTTGCCGCTAAAAATATGCTTTTGGAAGTTTACGGAGTTATGCGACTTTTACAGATTGATCCTGAAACTGCTGTGAAAGAAACTCAGGATAAGTATCTTAAAAAGTCGGGCATTACACGCGAGGAAGCTGATTCAATGACTTTGGATTGGTATGCGAAGAAGCAAGAAAAGGATTTTGCAAAGGCTGATGAAATCAGAAATACTCTCACGGAAAAGGGGATAAATGTTTCTGACAGAAGCGGTAAACCCGAATGGGATATAGTTTTCAAGAAATAAAATCCGATTAACTTAAAATTTTACAAGTAAATGACCTTGCAGCTTATTAAAGGTGCAAGGTCGTTTTTGTAATTAAATCAATTTATAATTATAATTTTCTTTTCCGGCGCTGATTGTAAAAGTACCTGCAGGTGTTTTTACGGTGCCTGATGCCGTATGGCAGCTGTACTGCCTCGGAATACAGC
>JAZPZG010000045.1:0-26463 GCA_045544575.1 Clostridia bacterium | reverse complement strand
AAAACACTTCATAGTTGACATATCACAGCTTGACTTTTCTCATTTGTTTTCAACACACATTTACAATTTTCTTTAAAAATCAATACACTTCGCGTGTATTGCCAAGATATTAACACATTTGTGTTCAATTGTCAACATATGTGTTCATAATAAAAAAATTTTCTCCCTATAATAAATAAAAATACACATGGAGGAATTGCTATGCTTGATTCAAAAATTGTAGGGAGCGTTATACAAAAATGCAGAGAGGAAAAACACCTTTCTCAGGAAATTATCAGCGGTTTTGCCGATATTGGAAGAACACACTTAAGTGCAATTGAACGAGGAGAAAGAAAGCCTACTTTAGAAACCTTTTATAAAATAAGTTACGCACTTAACCTCAAAGCCAGTGAACTTATGCAAAGAATAGAAGCTGAAATTGATATGACAAAAGCAGGATAAATTTCATGTACTATATACAACGAAAAATTTGAAAAACATATACAAAAAAAGCAAACACCGCAAATTCATTCGGCAGTGCCCAACAAATTTGCGGATAAGGCAAACAAATCGTCTGCACCATCAAAAATATTTTATATTGTCCCTTTCCGGAAAACTAATCTTCGTAATTTCTCTTTAAATTTACGTCACTGAATTTTGAATAAATCATCTAAGCTTCCTAAGCAACTTTTCAAAATCATCGGGTGTAGGAGCCTTAAAAGTAACTCTCTCCCCCGTAGAAGGATGCACCAACGTAAGCTCTCCTGCGTGGAGTGCCTGACCTGTGATGCCTCTTTCTCTTTTTATTCCGTACACGGGATCGCCCGCTATAGGGTGACCTATGTATGCCATATGAACTCTTATCTGGTGAGTACGTCCTGTTTCGAGCTTACATTTTACAAGCGTAGCATTATCAAGACGTTCAAGCACCTCAAAGTGCGTCACGGCATCCTTTCCGTTCTTTAAGTTTACAGCCATCTTCTTTCGGTCTGTTTCGTGCCGCCCTATCGGAGCATTTACCATACCGCCGTTCTCGCTTATAATTCCTTCCGTAATAGCATAGTAAACTCGCGACATGGAATGGTCCTTCAGCTGTGCGGCAAGGGCAAGATGTGCGGCGTTATTTTTTGCGACCGCAATAAGCCCCGTGGTATCCTTGTCGATTCGGTGCACAATACCGGGGCGCCTTACACCGTTGATATCGGAAAGATCCTTGCAGTGGTACAAAAGTGCATTTACAAGTGTACCGGTATAATTTCCGGCAGCAGGGTGCACTACCATTCCTCTCGGCTTATTAATTACGATAATATCCGAATCCTCATAAACTATATCAATAGGAATGTTTTCGGGAACCGCCTCAGGCTCTTCCGTTTGCGGCAAAGAAACCGTTATGACGTCGCCTTGCTTTATCTTGTAATTAGTTTTGCAGCTGCCGCCGTTAACAGTCAAAAATCCTTCCGCAATCAATTTTTGCACACTGCTTCTGCTAAAGCTTCTGTATTCTTTTTCCTCGCAGTTGCCGCCTTCATCGATTTCATTACTCAAATAATCGGCAACGAAAGAATCAATCCTTTCACCGCTTTTCTCAGCCTCAAAGGTTATCTTCTCAGATGTCATTCTTTATCACCTGATTCACTTTCCGACAGACTTTGCTTTTTTGCGACATTAGGGTCACTGTCAAAAAATTTCCACAAAAAGGTTCCCTCTCTGAAAGCAGAGCTCTTTCCGGGCATTGCTATAAACAGTACGAAAATAACGATACCTATTGCGCCTGCAACGACACATATGTCTGCAACGTTGAACGCGGGAAACTGATAACCGAAAAGGTTGTCAAAGCTCAAGAAATCAATTACGTAGCCAAGCCTTATACGGTCAATAATGTTTCCTATAGCACCTGCCGCAATCAACATAAGCGAAAGCTTTAAAAGCTTAGATTTTGCAAATCCATAGGCAAGCAATACCACCAAAACACAAGCAAGCGAAAAAATCGTTAAGAGCCATGTTTTGTCGGAAAATACGCCCCATGCTGCACCGGTATTACGCCAATGAACAATATCAAAAAAATTCTCAATCACTACAATTTCTTCCGTTCTGTACGTGATATTTGATACAACTGCCATTTTAGTTATTTGATCCAATGCTACCAATAATAATCCAACCAAACTGATAACTATATACGAAACCATTATTCTTCCTCCGTTGTCTGCTGCTCGTTTACTTCTGTCAGTCCCCACTCATGGAAATATGCAAGCGGATCCCATGCATATAATTTGTTCCGGTTAATGCCGGAGACATTTCCTCTTACGGCCAGTACGTCATCACTTATATACATACCCAAAACAGGATTCTCGGCTGTTAAAATACTCTCTATAGCATTATAGCCGGCTGAGACAACTTCGGGTTCCCGCAGTGTTTTCAGCTGTTCAAAATATGCATCAACAGTGCTGTTTGAGTACGATGAATAATTAAGTTCTCCGTCCGTTGCAAATATTTTTTCTATATCTATCCAGGCACCCAAATTTATTTTAACGGGCATTATCATATATTGACCGTCGGCGTATTCAATATTGAATTCTTCATTTGAGAGTTCTTTAAGATTTACGGAAATGCCCGCATCTTCCATGCAGTGCTTAAAGTTTTGCATAAGTATACGCAGCTCGAAATCGTCTACAGGCGACAGTGCTTCTATAATAAGCTTTGTACCGTCTCTGTAATACCACTTCCCGTCAACCTCACTTTTTGAGTATCCTGCCTCTTTCAGCAGACGAACGGCTTCATCAACGTTTTGTTCAGCCACATTGACGCGGTTATTCCAAAAAGCAGTGCCTCTGTACGCCGGAAGCATAACGGTAACACCGTCTCCCGCAGCCGCATTACATATCTTCGTACGGTCGGTAAGAAGACTTATTACTTGCCGCAGCCTTGTATCTGCAAGCGGATTGGGTATCTCTGTATAAATAATATTTTTAGGATCTTTTTCATCAATCGTCTTGACCGTATAGTTTAAACTGCAATTAACGGCAAGATAACTGCAAATTTTCCCTGTGTAATCAATAATTCTGGTGTTTTCGTCAAAAACATACGAAGCAGTATTTCCCCCATAGAAAAAAGCTATGTCAAAATCGGAACCGTATTTTTCGTATTCGCTTGAATACACGGTAATTTTAACACCGTCAAAATTTGGCTTCCGTTCGTCACAATAAAAGTCTTCATTTTTCTTCAAAGAAATTACGTTTTCTGTCTTTGACTCAAAAAAATACATACCCGCACCTACGGGCTTACTGTCCGCATTTTTGTCAGACAGCGTTTTGGATGATAACAAAGGTATCCCCATCTTTGAAGGCATCATCGAATCAGCCTCGTGCAAAACAAACTGAACGGTACGGGTATCCTTTGCAAAGCATCCGGCAATATTCTTAACGTTTTCCGAATAATTTCCACCGTTAGAAATTACGTAATCAATGAGAACCTTTACACTTTCGGCATCAACCGACGTTCCGTCATGAAACGTCACGCCCTCTTTTAAAACAAACTCCCATACCGTACAAGCTTCGTTGCAGTACCAGGAATCAAACAGGGCAGGCTGAGGGCGCTGCTGCTCGTCGATTCTGACTAAATTTTCATATATCAAGCCCATATAGACACGAATGTCCTCGTTGTTCGTAATGAGAGGATTAAGAGTGTCATACGGCCCTACGCTTATATTTACAGTGCCGCCCGCTGTGATATGGTTTTCAAAAGGTTCTTTTATATTTGTATCGGGGCTTTCGGTTGCGGGCACACGTTCGGAAGCTTCTCCTGCAGAATTACAGCCTGCAAGGGAAAACATCATAACTGTCGCTATAAACAGAAATAACAGTCTTTTAAAAACAACCATACCGCCCTTTTCTCCTTTAATTGCTCTGTTTGAGACAAATAACACCTGCCATAATACCGGTGTGTCCCTTGGTTCTTCTATGAGAAAAATAATCATCCGCATTTTTTTCGCAGCACGTGCATATATCACACACGCTGATATTTTCTTTTTTTACACCGCTCTTAACAAGAGAGCTTTTCACAAGCAGGGGAAGCGATACATGCATTTTCCCCGTTGTTTTTCCTTTCATCGCAAGGGATGAATCTGCCTGCATATCAGGGAAGCTCAAAAGTAGTTCCTCGTATACGGGCAAGTCAATCTCAAAACACTCTATACCTATCGAGGGGCCTATTTCCGCAATAATATTTTCCGGTAAGCTGCCGTATGCATTACTCATAGCTTCTACCGCACGCGAAGCCACGTGCGCGGCAGTGCCTCTCCACCCGGAATGTACCATACCTACCGCTTTTTCAACAGGGTCATATAAAAATATCGGAACACAATCCCCGTGAAGTGTCATAAGCGGGATACCGGGAACATTGGTAATCATGGCATCCGCTCCCTTTTCAAAGCCGGGCTTTGAAAAACCTGCACCGCAATTTTCGGCAGTAATAATCTTCACATCACAGCCGTGAACCTGCGGAACAACAGTCAATTTATTATAATCCACATTCAGACATTCTGCAAGTCTCCTTGCATTTTCCTCAACGTTACGGGAATCAAAATCCCTTGTCTTACTGAAATTAAGAGAATCGCAGTCACCGCTTGAGACTCCGCCGTGTCTCGTGGTAAAGCAGTGTATAACGTCTCCCGACGAAGAAAGTCTGTCAAAAGAAAGAAGCTTTATACCGTACTGTTTAAAAAAATCATACTTATACATCATTAATACTCCGTCATAAAGAATACGGCGGAAACGCTTGAAAAATGCTTCACAAACGTACCGCCGCCACAAAAATCAGAAATCACATAGCATACATACGAGTCTGTCTCGGCTCAATCACGAGCCTTATCGCAGTCCTCTCCTCGCCATCGATAAAAATGTCCGTAAATGCAGGGATGCAAACCAGTTCGATCCCCGCCGGAGCTAAAAAACCTCTGGAAATCGCTACAGCTTTCACAGCTTGATTAAGTGCTCCCGCACCGATTGCCTGAATTTCGGCTCCGCCCGCTTCTCGAACCACGCCCGCAAGAGCGCCTGCCACTGAATTTGGGTTTGATTTTGCTGAAACTTTTAAAACATCCATAATGAATACCTCCAATAAATAAGTTTTTATGGCTCAATTTTAGCTTGTCCCGACCCTTTAGTCACGATTTTTAAAATTATTTCCCGTGCCACTCTTGTCGTATTTAACAAAAAACATTTTATTTAAGGTATTCTGTTTTATTAAATTTTTATTTTTATGTATTTTTTACAGTTTTTATTTCCGACGCTACCAAAGCGCCACCACGTAGCTGCAAATAAAAAATATTACATATTGATTCTTAAAAATTCATTTACAGCGTAGTTCTCATCATTAAAATCTATTATCACGGCATTAAGAGAAGCCTTACCCATAGCAGGCTCAAATCTTACCGGAACACCTTTTACGAATTTTTCCGTTACAAGTCTGCTGTTCATTCCAATTACGCTTTCACCGCACACACCGGTCATTCCGACATCTGTAATAAACGCAGTACCGCATTTCAGAATCTGTTCGTCGGAGGTCTGCACGTGCGTATGAGTACCCAACACCGCACTTACTCTTCCGTCAAGATACAACGCCAAAGCCTTTTTTTCAGATGTCGTCTCGGCATGAAAGTCAACGATAATTATTTCGCAATCTCCGTAACGTTCCGAGAGCTCTTTTACTGCCTTGTCCGCAGCTTCAAAAGGATTATCTCCCGCAGGCTCTATAAACACACGGCCTTCAATGTTTATGATTCCTATTTTCGCACCCTTACATTCGGCAACACCGATTCCGCTTCCCGGAAGAGACGAAGAAAGATTAATCGGTCTTATCACAGGCAAACGATCAATATACCCGTAAATGTCGTTGTGACTGAACGCGTGATTACCGAGAGTTATAAAATCAATTCCGGCATCAAGCAACTCCTTTGCGTGAGCCTCTGACAAGCCTCTGCCGTTGGTGGCATTTTCACAATTGGCTATACAAAAATCAATTTTTTCCTGATGGCGAAGTCTGAAAAGGCTGTCTACTATCAGATCTCTGCCCGGAGAACCGAAGACGTCTCCTATAAAAAGAATTCTCACTTTAATTCAACCCCGCAATCATTCAACCGCATCGTATTCGGCAAACTCGTCGTCTTCTTCGGTCTCTGTCGTTGTCACTTCTGAGTCCGTTATACCGCCCGCAATAAGAATACCCGTAAGAGAGATTATTAAAACGGCAAAGCTTCCGATAACAAGGAACTCAGCATCCGTATTCGGTAACAAAACGCTTATCAAAGCCCCCGAAATATTAAAGCCCGCATGGGCAAAAACGCCTGTAATCAAAGACCCGGAACGTTCAATAATTATAGAAAATACCATTCCGGCAACAAAAGCATATATTCCTTGAAGAATATTACCGTGCGCCAAGGCAAAAAACAAGGACGTTACTATTGCAGAAATAACGAAGCCGCAGCTTTTACGCAAAGCACCGAAGCCCCATCCCCTGAAAACCATTTCCTCGGAAAGAGGCGCTGCAACATAGAGCGCAATAAAAACCGCAAGCATACCGCCTTTTCCCGCCGCCGAAACACTTTCATTGTTTGCCGTTATCCAAGCTTCCGGTGTAGGCAAAAGCTGAACAAAGAAGCCTACAACGTAATTCATTGAGACCCCCAACGCAAATGCAAGCAGAGCGCATACAGGCAGCAGAGCAAGCTGTCTTTTATCTTTTTTTATAATAAAGCGATAATCTTCAAAAAAATTACGTTTAGACAAAAGCGAAACAACAAAAGCTCCCGCAACCCAAACCGACACGTAAATTATTCGCACCGCGGCAGCTGAAAGCTCTGCTCCGAATGAGGGAAGCACAAAAGACACTAAAAGCTGTACGGCAAAATATGATAAAAATACAACGAGCAATATAAAGAATCCCTTTAAAGCTCCCAATATTAAGTTTGAACCATCGGTCTTATGAGTCATATTTTTCAGCAACCTCGCCTCTGCTCTTATAAATACTGTCAGCGGGAACGTACCCACGTACAGATGAAAGCGGGTAAATATTTGAACCGCGACCTATCACCGTGCCCGGATTAAGTACACTTCCGCAACCAACCTCTACGTTATCGCCTATAATTGCACCGATTTTCTTAAGCCCGGTTTCGAACAGCACCTTGCCGTTTTCTTTAATCGCGACAAGCTTTTTATCGGACTTTACGTTCGACGTAATTGAGCCTGCTCCCATGTGTGCCTTGTATCCCAATATGGAATCGCCCACGTAATTGTAGTGCGGTACCTGAACGTTATCAAATAAAATAACGTTTTTAAGCTCTGTTGAATTTCCGACAACTGCATTTTTGCCTATAACGGCATTTCCCCTGATAAAAGCGCAGTGCCTTACTTCCGCACCCTCACATATAATACAAGGGCCTGCAATATACGCACTGTCAAAAACGGTTGCCTTTTTTGATATCCAAATATTGTCACCGCGCTTTTCATACTCACCTTCGGGAAGAGTCGCTCCGAGGCTTATGATGAAATCCTTAATGCGAGGCAAAATCTCCCATGGATATCTACACTCTGCAAACAGCGGAGCCGCAATCGTTTTACTCAGGTCAAACAATTCATTGATATTGAATTTATCCACGGTAATACCTCTTTCTCAGTCATCAAAGCCCTTGCCGTATAGCTTGTCGGCCTTTTTTACTGCAAGAATCGTCGCAATAATGAAGCTTATGACAACAGATACCAAAATTATGACTGTCCAGGGAAAATTTTGTGCGGGAGAGGCAACAGGAGCTTCCGAAGGCGCAGCAGAGTTCGCTCCGCTTGCCAAGGAAACAATATTTCCCGCAAACACCTGCATAAAACAGATAATTGAAAAAACCATCTTCTTCATCAGCGCACAATCTCCTCCCAAAGCTTTTCATAGTAAGCTCTTGTTTCAACGTCCAGATCGTAATAATACTCAGTCTTTGGAAGTGACTCCGGATACAAGTACGGATTTCCCTTGAGTGAATACCTGTCGTCATTGAGCACGGCAGTATTCGGTGTCGCATAATAGAGATACTCCGCATTTTGCAAAGCAATTTCCGGTTCAAGCATAAAATTAATGAACATCAGAGCAGCCTCATAGTTCTGCGCACTTGACGGAATACACATCGAGTCTACAAATATATTTGTACCCTCCTTAGGATAGAAAAATTCCAAATTGTCATTGATATCCTTCATCGAAAGGAAGTCACCGGCATAATAAGGAGCAATTGCAGCATTGCCGCCCTCCATCTTGTTAAATATCTCGTCCATTACTCTGCCCTGCAAGACTTTGTTCTGCTCTTTTAATTTTTCTGCCGCCGCATCCCAATCGGCTCTGTCCGTAGTGTTCACGCTTTGGCCAAGTAAAAACTGTGCCGTAGCAAATGAGTCACGAGGGTTATTAAAATTAAGGATGTCGCCGGAGTACTTTTCATCCCACATAAGGGACCAGCTGTCAGGGGTTCCCTCAACAACGGTAGAATCGTAAATAATTCCCACAAGTCCTACGTTGTAAGGAACTGAGTACTCGTCCTTTTCATCAAAATAAAGACCTTTGTATTGGTCGGATATATATTTGTAATTTGTAATCTTGGAATAATCAAGCGTCTGAAGCATATTTTCGGAAATCATTCTGGCAATCATATAGTCAGACGGAATAACGATATCAACCGCAACAGCGCCGCCCTTAAGCTTTGCATACATTGCTTCGTTGCTTGCTGTGCTGTCGTCATAATTAACGTCGATACCCGAAACCTCTTCAAATGCAGCAATAACGTCCAGAGTTCCCTCAGAGCCGTCGGAAATATACTCACCCCAGTTAATGATATTAAGTGTTGTTCCCTCAAGACCAGAGTAGTCACCCTCCAATTTATCGGCAAAGGTAAGCTCGGTGCTTCCGTGCGGAATAAATATCACCGCAACAATGCAAACACAAACGATTACCGAAACTGCAGCAAGCGCAATCTTCTTAAAGCTCTTCTTTTCATGAATTTCCTCGGCAGACTTTGCCTTTATCGTATTAGAAAGCACAAGCAACAGCAATACCGTTACGAAAATCAAGCTTGAAAGAGCGTACATATCAGGCTTTACGGTCTTCTTTGTCATTGAAAAAATCATCAAAGGAAGCGTCTGGAAGCCTGTTCCGTTCGTATAATAGCTTATTACAAAATCATCGAGAGAAAGAGTAAAGGCCATCATAAGTCCGGAAAGAATACCCGGCATAATAGACGGTAACACAACGAGGAAGAAAGCCTTAATCGGTGTAGCTCCCAAATCCTGTGCGGCCTCGTATATTCTGCGGTCAGTCTGGCGAAGCTTTGGTAAAACGTTAAGAATTACGTAAGGAAGATTGAACGTTATATGCGCTATAAGAAGCGTAAAAAAATTCAACTTATCGGCAGAGCCCACAATAGAGCCGACAAATACAAACAAAAGCATAAGTGAAACACCGGTAACGATATCGGGATTCATCATGGGAATGTTTGTAACCGTCATCATCGCAGACTGTGTAAACTTGTTTTTAAGATTGTAAATACCTACAGCCGCAAGTGTTCCGAGTATCGTCGCAATAACCGAAGAAATTACTGCCAAAATAAGTGTGTTTCGAAGAGCATTCATAATGTCGCTTCTTGAAAACATCTCAACGTACCATTTAAAGGAAAAGCCCGAGAACACGGACGTACTCTTTGATGCGTTAAAAGAGAACAGCACCATTATGAGAAGAGGTGCATACAAAAATACGTATGTAAGTGTCGTAATTATTCTGTCCGCAATCTTCACGCCACAAGCCCTCCTTCCATATCGTCATCGGAAAAACGGTTCATTATCGTCATGCTTGCAAGTATAAGAAGCATAAGCACGAGCGAAAGTGCCGCGCCGAGATTATAATTATACTGTACCTGAATCTGTCGCTCTATGGTATCGCCGATAAGCATTATCGTTCCGCCGCCAAGCTTTTGTGATATATAAAAAGTACTTACCGAGGGCACAAACACCATAGCAATACCCGAAATCACACCGGGAATACTGAGCGGCAGTACAAGACGCCTCCACGTGTTAAAGCCGTTGCAGCCAAGGTCGCGTGCAGCCTCAATAAGCGTATTATCCATTTTTGACATAATGGTATAAATCGGTAAAATCATATAAGGCAGATAATTATATACCATGCCCAAAATTACCGCGCCCGGAGTACCTATCATTGTAATCGGTTCAATTCCCAAAAGTCCCAAGAAATTATTGATAATTCCGTTCTTTTCGAGAATATTCATCCAAGAGTACGTTCTTATAAGCAGGTTCATCCACATAGGGAGCATTACAAGAAGCATCTGAATACGCTGAGAGTCTTCTGAGCGCTTACTAAGAAAGTAAGCAAACGGATAGGCGATAAGTAAAGTTATCACGGTTGCGACTGCAGAATAGGCAATGGATATACCGAAAACGTGTCTGTAATCATACAAACTTTTTATGTTTTCAAAAGTAAAAGCACCCGTTTTATCAGTGAATGCGTAATATGCAACAATAAACAGCGGCACAATAATAAATATTGCTGCCCAAACCGCATACGGAGCATTAATCAGCGCATTTGTGAGAGATTTCTTTTTCATTATCAGTCTTCCTCCCCAAGCTCTATATCAGGGTTACTGATATCATCCATCTCATCACTAAAGGAGCTGTAGTCTCCGAACATTCCGGAGTATTTTGACTTCTTCATAACGTGAATCGCATCGGGTTCAATATAAAGACCTACAACGTCTCCTACCTTGCTTTCATCGGTAGTCTGCACCATCCACTTAAAGTTTTCAACGTCTATAATGATTTCATAATGTACGCCTCTGAAGGTTACCTGTGTTACAACACCCGTAAGCATACCCTTTTCAACGGGAACAATATCAACGTCCTCAGGACGAATTACCACGTCAACGGGTTCATTTTTTGCAAACCCGCTGTCAAGACAGTTAAAGTCAACGCCGTCAATATTTACGTGTAAATCCTCGCGCATAATACCGTCGAGGATATTTGACTCGCCTATAAAGTCTGCTACAAATGCATTTTCAGGCTCGTTATATATATCTGTAGGGCTTCCTATCTGCTGAATTTTACCCTCGTGCATAACGACAACGGTATCAGACATGGAGAGAGCCTCCTCCTGATCATGGGTAACGTATACAAAAGTAATTCCGAGTCGGCGCTGCATTGCCTTCAATTCATTCTGCATATCCTTTCGGAGCTTTAAATCAAGCGCCGCCAAGGGCTCATCAAGCAGAAGCACTTTAGGTCTCTTTACGGCAGCACGCGCTATAGCCACTCTCTGCTGCTGGCCTCCCGAAAGCTTTGCTATGCTTCGCTTTTCAAATCCTTGAAGATTCACAAGACGCAGCATATCGCTTACACGTTCTTTAATCTCGGCTTCGGGAACCTTGTCTACCCTGAGGCCGAAAGCAATATTATCATATACATTGTAGTTCGGGAAAAGGGCGTACTTTTGGAAAATAGTATTTACAGGTCTCTTGTGCGCCGGCAGAAAATTTACTCTTTTTGAGTCAAAAAATACATCACCCGACTGTGGATTGATAAACCCTGCAATAATTCGCAGAGTCGTAGTTTTTCCGCAGCCTGAAGGTCCGAGCAATGTGACAAACTCTCTGTCTTTTATGGACAGAGAAAGATTATCCAAGATAATGTCATCGTCGAACTTTACGGTGATGTCCTTAAGGTCAATAATGTTTTTTGCGTTGTTTGCTTCGATACTCATTTTTTGCATCCCCCTTTGCGGTAAAGACCGCGTACAGCCGTATACAGCTCTGCGCGAACCCACCTCCGACTAGTCGCAGCCCCCGCAAAGAGTTTTTTACAACAGCATATACGCAAAAATAAACTTTTGAAAAAGTTTTCCAAGCTTAAACGCTGTTGCAGCATACGACTTCTCAAGTCTGATCTGTGACAGACAACGGCTCCTGCTAAGAGCTGCCGAAAGTGTAAATCTGCCAAAGCTTTGCCTTCGACAGAATTTTGTTGGCACAGATGCAAAAATCGTGCTAATTCAATTATGTAGTAACAGTGCTTTTACGACACTATCCTTTTGGATTATAAACTATACTATACAAATTAGCAATAACTTTTTTAGTTTGCTTACGACTTTTTACGACGTTTATTACCAAAAATATAAAAAAATTTTTCTGCTATCAAAGCATACAAAACGGTAAAAAGCATTACAGCAGCTTCATAGAGGGAAAAGTTATCATTGATTTCGTCTTCTGAAGAAAATTCACAGCTGATAATATTACTTTTTTCGGTATCCCTCATATGCACGAAACCTCCCGTTTACACATTACTATCATATTGTAGTATTGTACGGGAGGTTACAATTTTATTCTTATGTTGAGCTATATCACCATTGTTTTTTAAAAAAGCGGTGAAAAGATTTTCAGTAAAGCACCTGCAATTTTAAGCCAAAAATCCTTAAAGCCAAATTTTTTCGACAGCACTTTTTCCGACAGAGCTATTGTATTATCCACATCCTCTTCAATATCTGCAATTTCAGGCACGTTGTAAAGATACACTCCGCACTCAAAATGCAAATAAAGACTTCGGTAATCAAAGTTTATCGAACCAACCACGGCAGTAGTACCGTCAGCTGCAATGCACTTTGCATGTACAAAGCCGGGGGTGTACTCATAAATATTAACACCTGCCGCCAAGAGTTCCGGGTAAAATGTCCTTGAAACTGCAAAAACATACTTTTTATCGGGGATATGAGGCATTATAATATTAACCTCCACACCGCGCTTTGCCGCATACTTGAGGCATTGTACCATCTCATAATCCGGAACAAGGTAAGGGGTCATTATACTGACACGCTTTTCCGCGCGGTTTATTATGTCAAGATAAACACGCTTACCTACCTGCTCATTGTCAAAGGGATTGTCCGCAAATGGTTGAACAAAGCCCTGAACGTTTTCAAAAGAGGTGCAATCAGGTGCAGAAATATACTTTTTATAATCTTCCTCGGTACGCTCGTCGATATTCCACATCTGCAAAAACATCAACGTCAGATTTTTAACAGCCTCACCCTGCACCATAACGGCTGTGTCCTTCCAATGACCGAAGCGTTTTTTCAAATTTATATACTCATCTGCCAGATTAATGCCGCCCGTAAATCCGTATTCTCCGTCTATTACTGCAATCTTTCTATGGTCGCGGTTATTATATGACGTAGAAAAAAACGGTCGAAGTTTAGAAAACACTTTACACTTGATTCCCAGTTTTTTAAGCTTTTTGGGGTAACTGACCGGCAACAAAACTACGGAGCACAGTCCGTCATATATCAAGCGAACCTCCACGCCTTCCTTAACCTTCTCCTGCAATATGTTAAGGATTCTGCCCCACATATAGCCCTCTTCTACTATAAAGTATTCCAAGAAAATAAACTTCTTTGCATTTTGAATTCTGACAAGGAGCTCCTCAAATTTTTCTTCACCTATCGAAAAATATTTTACACCTTGATTCGGATAAATGGGAAAAGAACCGGTGCCTCTTACGTATTCGCACAAGCCTGCCGTACAAGGAGAATATGAGCGTATGGTATCTAAAACCGCTTCATCCTGTTTCACCAATTTGCGGGTATTCTTAGCTATTTTTTTCAGCCTGTAATGTATCGCTCTGCTGCCTGTCTTCAGTTCAAAAATAAGGTAAGTCATTCCACCTACAACCGGTGATATCATAATAAGTAAAACCCACGACAGCTGGAACACGGGATTTGCGGGCTTATTGAGAACCCAAAGTATGAGTAAAACAGAAATTACCGAGCTTACACCGTAGTAATATACTACACGGTTTTGGAGAAGCAAAGAAAAAAGAAGGAACAGTCCGATTTGTATCAAAAGCAACAAAACAGTAAGCAAAGCGTGACCGAAAACGAGACGCAACAAGCCCTTCTTTCCTTTTTCAAGAATTAAAACGCCGCCCTTTTCATTTTCACTTTTTTTACTATGAAACTTTTTCAACAATACCGCCTCCTTTGCCTCATAAAATATTATGGTAAAATCATTGAGTTATCGCTTCTGCAACCTTCCTTGCATATTCCTTTTGTGCCTCAAAGCACGGATGTGACAAGGCTCCTTTGTCATCGTAAACCAAATCTATATATTTAAATAGGGCATCATTAAAACGTTCAAAAGCTTCCGTAATCTCTCCGCGAAGATTTTCATTCAAAGCAATTATTACCCATACAATCTTTGCACAGGGATATTTTTCTCTGACTGTTTTCAGAAACTCGTACACTGCGTTACAAAAGCTTCCGTCGTATTTTGTATTACCGCCGTCATTTGCCCCAAGCTCAATCACAACACAGTCAGGCGCAAAATCCGCAAAATTCCACTTTTCAGTCCTGTCGTAATATCCGTTTGTGAACTCATATACGTCTGGTATTCTGTGGTCCTCTCCTATTGAGCCTCTTGTAACGCCCCAACCGGCAAGAGCAACAACGTTTGCATCGGCATTCAGTTGTTTTGATACAAGGTGAGGAAATGCATACGCCGCATCGCAATGCAGAGATTTATCAAACTCTAAGCCTTCTCGGCTATCGGGATAAGCTCCGACTCCGCAGCTTATAGAATCTCCTATAAACTCAATTTTATAATGTTTTTCTTCAGGTGCATCAAGCAATTCGCCTTCAAAAAGAAGTTTTTTAAATTGAATGCAACACGTGGTAACCTCTGAACATTTTTTTACAACTATTTCATGCTTACCATTGCAGTTTTCCGCAAGAACAATCTCTTTGCAGCCTCTTTCCACACGTAATTCACGTTCGGTTCCGTCAACGCTTACAAGCAGCATACAAGCGCTTTCGCCGTCTCCGTCACTCAGCTCACATTCTGCTTTTACTTTGCCGTTAAAGCTGCCGCGCACGGAAAATCCCGAAAGCGACCATACAAGAACCACACCGTTATCTTTTACAACATTTCTTCCGTATAAACGTATTTTTCCACTGTTAAAATCAACAAAATTCATAAAATCACTCCTGACGAATAGTTACAGAGCCTCTCTGTAAAGAAACTACACCCGTTCTGCAAATCTCAAGAATCGTGTAGTCACGCATAAGGTTTATAAAGTCATCAATTTGTCTGCGTTCGCCCGTAACCTGAAGAACGATAGCTTCACGCGTATAGTCCACGGTTTTGGCACTGAAGGCCTCTGCCGCTGAACGAATCTCATCCCTTGTCTCCGCGTCGTTTTGCATCTTTATAAGAAGAAGCTCACAGCTTACGGAATTATCAGAATCAAGCTCCTTGATAGAGCAAACGTCGGGCAGCTTGTACAACTGGTCAACCAATTGCTGCTTGCTGGCATCGTCACCGTCAAACAACACGGTAATTCTCGAAAAATCAGGAGATTCCGTTTCACTTACCGTAAGAGCATCAATATTAAACTGTCTTCTTCTGAACATACTGGTAACTCTGTTGAGTACACCAAACTGGTTTTTTACCAAAACTGCAACTGTATAACAACTCATTTTAACCATCCGCCTTTTTCACTATAATATCGTCTGTAGAACCCCCGGGAGGAAGCATAGGCAAAACAAATTCATCCTTATCGATTGCACAATCAATTACGTAAGGACCTTCCGTTTTGAATCCCCTCTCAAGCGCATTTTCCAGCTCCTCACATGACAAAACAACTTCACCCGATGCACCGAATGCTTCTGCAAGCTTTACAAAATCCGTTTTCCTGTCAAGAACGGTTTCGGAATAATGTTTATCGAAAAACAGCGTCTGCCACTGTCTTACCATACCTAACACACCGTTATTAAAAATAAGTATTACAACAGGAACCTTGTATGACACTGCCGTGGCAAGTTCATTTAAAGACATACCGAAGCTTCCGTCTCCGGTAACAAGAGCTACGCGTTCACCGCTTCCGAAGTACGAACCTATCGCCGCACCCAGACCGAAACCCATTGTTCCTAAGCCTCCGCTTGATATAAAGCGCCTCGTCTTTTTGAAGAAAAGATTCTGCGCCGCCCACATCTGGTGCTGTCCCACGTCTGTTGCAACAGGGGTATTTTCTCCAAGATACTTGTTAAGAACGGTTATCACGTTTTTAGGAGTAAGACCGTCTCTTTTGTCAGAAAACCTCTCTTCGTCCGCACGGTATCCGTTAATACTTTTCTGCCATTCGGTATGTTTCTTTTTCTTTATAAGAGGCAAAAGTTTCTGTAAAGTCACTTTCACGTCTCCTCTTAGCCCGTAAGTTGCATTAATCGTTTTTGAAAGCTCAGAGCCGTCAACGTCAATATGTACGATTTTTGCATCTTTTGCAAACTTTTCCTTATTGCCCGTAACTCGGTCGTTGAATCTGACTCCCAAAGAAATAATACAGTCTGCGTTATTCATTGCTATGGAAGAAGCATAATGTCCGTGCATACCCTGCATTCCCAAAAAGCGAGGATGATCCGTAGGTATTCCCGAAAGACCCATCATTGAGCAACCGATAGCTGCATCCGTTTTTTCCGCAAGCTCCAGCATTTCGCTTTGTGCAGAGGCAGAAACAACTCCGCCGCCGAAATAGACGTAAGGACGCTTTGATTCATTAATACATTCTGCCGCTTGCTCGATTCTGATTTCCTTTGCAGGCTGTCCCTCCGCAGGCTTTACCGAATCTGCCGGCTCGTATTCACATTTTGCAATCTGAATATCCTTTGGGATATCTACAAGAACAGGACCCGGTCTTCCCGAGCATGCCAATTTAAAAGCCTCTCTTACCGTGTCTGCAAGCTTGTCTACACTTCCTACAAAATAATTGTGTTTTGTAATCGGAAGCGTAATACCCGTTATATCAATCTCCTGAAAGCTGTCAGTTCCTATTTGTGAGCTTCTCACGTTGCCCGTAATCGCTACCAAAGGCACGGAATCAAGGTATGCCGTAGCTATTCCCGTAACAAGATTTGTAGCACCCGGTCCGGAGGTCGCAAAAACCACGCCCGGCTTTCCCGTTGCTCTGGCATATCCGTCAGCCGCATGTGCCGCACCCTGCTCATGGGCAGTCAAAACGTGCTTTATTTCATTCTGATACTTATAAAGCGAATCGTACACATCGAGTATTTGTCCGCCCGGATATCCGAACACAACGTCGCACCCTTGCTCTATCAAGGTTCTTATTACGATATCAGCGCCCGATAACAGCATGTCTCTCAACCTTTCTTCAAATTTTCAACAATAAGACTGCCCATCTCTTTGCAGCCTACTTTTTTACATGTATTTGCCGCATCCGAATCAGAGGGCATAATATCTGCAGTACGATAACCCTTATCAAGTACTGCGGCCACCGCATTTTCGATGCAGTCAGCCTCTTTTGCCATATCAAAGCTGTAGCGAAGCATCATTGCAGCAGAAAGCACGGTTCCTATGGGATTTGCAATATCCATACCCGCAATATCAGGGGCAGAGCCGTGAATAGGCTCATACAAACCGCAAGTACCCTCGCCAAGACTTGATGACGGAATCATTCCTATTGAACCCGTTATCATCGAAGCTTCATCCGACAATATATCGCCGAACATATTCTCAGTCACTATAACGTCAAACTGCGACGGATTTTTAACGATTTGCATAGCGCAGTTGTCAACAAGCATATCTGACAGCTCCACTTCCGGATATTCCTCCGCAAGTCTGTGCATTACCTTTTTCCACAGTCTGCTTGAATCGAGTACATTACTCTTTTCCACGGAACACAATTTCTTTCTGCGTTTCATGGCTGTTTCAAAGCCTATTCTTCCTATTCGTTCGATTTCACGTTCGGAATACACAAGAATATCCGTAGCCTTCAGCTCACCGCCATTTTCTTCAGTCTTATGCTCGCCGAAATAAATACCGCCGATAAGCTCTCGCACAATTATAAAATCGATTCCCTTTTCAACAATCGAAGCTTTAAGTGGAGATGCCTCGGCAAGCTGCGGCCATATCTTGGCAGGACGGTTATTACTGTAAACACCCATCCCCGCACGCAAGCGCAAAAGGCCTTTCTCCGGCCGCATATTTCCGGGAACACCGTTCCATTTTTCACCGCCGACCGCACCTAACAAAACACTGTCGCTTCCGATGCACTTGTCAAGCATTTCCGCAGGAAGGGGATCTCCCCACTTATCAATGGCACAGCCACCCATATCAACCTTTTCGTATACAAATTCATGATTATAAAGCTCACCGACAGCATCCAGGACTTTAACAGCCTCTCTTACTATTTCAGGACCTATTCCGTCTCCGTAAATCACTGCAATATTTTTTCTCACCGAAAACACCTCAACCTCGAGTATAAAAAACAATCGTATATAGCGCCGATCAATTATCCTTTAAGGATGCCAAGAGTCCGCCCTTTGCAATTATATTCTGTATAAAAGGAGGGAACGGCTGTGCACTGTAGCTCTTCCCCGTAGTTATATTATAAATTCTTCCCGAGTCAAAGTCTACACTTACCGTATCATTTTCTGAAATTTCATCAACAGCCTCGGGACATTCCAAAATAGGGAGACCTATATTAATGGCATTGCGGTAAAAAATTCTCGCAAAGCTCTTGGCAATTACGCAACCGACTCCGCAGGTTTTTATTACCAAAGGCGCATGTTCTCTTGACGAGCCGCAGCCGAAATTCCAGCCTGCGACCATTATATCACCGGGTTGAACGTTTTTCACAAAATCGGTGTCGATATCCTCCATGCAATGAAGTGCAAGTGCCTTTGCATCAGAGGTATTAAGATAACGTGCAGGAATAATTACATCCGTGTCGACGTTGTCATTATATTTAAAAACTTTTCCTTCTGCATTCATCAAAATCAAACCTCCTCGGGAGCTGTAATAAAGCCATTAATTGCACTTGATGCCGCTGTAGCGGGACTTGCAAGATAAACCTCACTGTCAACGTGACCCATTCTGCCTACAAAATTTCTGTTGGTCGTTGCAACACACCTCTCACCTGCCGCAAGGATTCCCATGTATCCGCCCAGGCAGGGTCCGCAGGTAGGAGTAGATACGACAGCCCCCGCATCAATAAACGCGGTCACGTACCCTTTTTCTATGCACTCTCTCATAATGCTCATGGTTGCAGGGATAATGATGCAACGCACACCGTCTGCTATCTTTTTGCCCTTGAGAATACGGTATGCCGCCTCCATATCCTCCATTCTGCCGTTTGTACAGCTTCCTATTACAACCTGGTCGATTTTAATATTTGAAAGCTCCGTAGCAGGGCGAGTATTTTCCGGAAGGTGCGGACAGCTTACCGTAGGAACTATTTCGGAAAGGTCTATTTTAATCGTGCGCTCATATTCAGCATCCTCGTCCGCCTCATAAATAACAGGCGTTCTCTCGCATCTGCCTTTCATATATTCCATTGTAATACCGTCAACAGGGAAAATACCGTTTTTAGCTCCGGCTTCAATTGCCATATTGCAAATGCAAAGTCTGTCATCCATGGAAAGACTTTCTATTCCGCTGCCCGTAAATTCCATACTTTTATAAAGCGCCCCGTCAACGCCTATCATACCGATAATTGTAAGTATAACGTCCTTGCCGCTGCAATTTGACGGAAGCTTACCGACTAACTCAAGCTTTATTGCAGACGGAACCTTAAACCATGCCATACCGGTAGCCATTCCCGCCGCCATATCGGTACTTCCGACTCCCGTGGAAAAAGCGCCCAACGCACCGTACGTACAAGTGTGGCTGTCTGCACCGATAATACAATCGCCTGCCGTAACAACGCCCTGTTCAGGTAAAAGAGCATGCTCAATGCCCATCTTTCCTACGTCGTAAAAGTGACTTACACAGTGTTCACATGCAAATTCGCGACACTGCTTTGACTGCTCTGCAGCTTTTATATCCTTATTAGGAACAAAATGGTCGAGCACTATTGCTATTCTGTCTTTATCAAAAACATCCTTGAAACCGTTCTTTGTGAATTCATTAATGGCAACCGGTGTAGTTATATCATTACCGAGTACTATATCAAGCTTCGCATTTATCAGCTGACCTGCCGAAACAGAGGGCAAGCCTGCATGTGCAGCCAGAATCTTTTGAGTCATCGTCATTCCCATAAGTAATTTCTCCTTTGCTTAAATCTTATTAAACGCACTCAGCAAGGCATTGGCACTTGCTCTGATAATATCCGTATCGGTACCTACGCCCCAATACATTTTTCCGTCCGGTGTCTCAATTCCGATGTACGCAGCCGCCGTACTCTCCGAGCTTTGTCCCTGCATACTGTGCTCGGTATAAACTTTTAACTTGTATGAAGCATTCATGAAGCTCTTCAATGCACTGCTTATAGCATTAAGAGAACCGTTTCCTTTTGAGTGAACCGTATGATATTCTCCGTCCTTTAAAAATACTATCTCTGCATGCGTGCCGTCCCTGGTCTGCTTAAAATGCATATCCGCAATAGAAAGGCGCGCATCGTGCAAAAAGTAATTTTCTTCGAATATACGCAATATGTCAGCCACCTTAAGTTCTCTGTGCTCATGGTCCGAAACGTTCTTACAAAGATAGCTGAAATCTTCTCGCATACCTGCAGGAAGCACGTATCCGTAGGTCTGCTCCAGAATATATCCGATACCGCCTTTTCCGCTTTGTGAATTCACACGGATAACGTCCGCATCATAGGTTCTGCTGATATCCTTGGGATCAATAGGGATATACGGTACGTTCCACCTCATAATATCATTTTCGTCACGCCATTTCATGCCCTTTGCAATGGCATCCTGATGACTGCCCGAGAAAGCCGCAAACACAAGTGCACCCGCATACGGCGACCGCTCGTAGACGTGCATTCTCGTGCATCTCTCGTAAACCTCAACGATAGATGGCATATCGGAAAAATCAAGCTTAGGGTCAATGCCGTGTGAGTACATATTCATTGCCAACGTAACTATATCCACGTTTCCCGTGCGCTCTCCGTTGCCGAAAAGGGTTCCTTCTACCCTGTCTGCACCTGCAAGCAATGCAAGCTCCGTATCGGCAACACCCGTTCCTCGGTCATTATGAGGATGTAACGACAACGTAACGTACTCACGGTACTTCAGGTTTTCACTCATATATTCTATCTGGCTTGCGTACACGTGAGGAAGACTCATTTCAACCGTAACGGGAAGATTTATAATAACGTTATTATCCTTTGAGGGCTGCAAAACATCCAAAACCGCATTGCAGACTTCAAGCGCGTACTCAGGCTCCGTGCCGGTAAAGCTCTCCGGTGAATATTCAAATCTGAAATTGCCTTCGTATTCTTCCGCGAGCTTTTTTACAAGCTTTGCTCCGTCTACGGCAATTTTCTTTATTTCTTCCTTAGATTTTTTAAACACCTGCTCTCTTTGGGCAACGCTTACCGAATTATAAAAGTGAATAATGGCGCATGGCGCACCCTTGCAGGCTTCAAAGGTCCTCCTTATAATGTGTTCGCGGCACTGCGTAAGAACCTGCACCGTTACATCGTCGGGAATCATTTTTTTCTCTATTAAGGTCCGCAAAAATTCGTACTCGGTCTCAGATGCCGCGGGAAAGCCAACCTCAATCTCCTTAAAACCGACTTTTAAAAGAAGCTTGTAGAACTCCAATTTTTCTTCAAGACTCATGGGAATAACAAGGCTTTGGTTGCCGTCCCTCATGTCAACACTGCACCACACAGGCGCTTTTTCGATATGATCTTTTGTTACCCACTTATTGTGCTCGCCGGGCGCGGGATAATAACCGATACAATACTTACTTGCATTCATCATAACAAAATCCTCCTGCAACAATATTTTGTGCTTTTCCGTAGCAGAAAGAGTATTCCCGTGTAAAAAAACGCACCCGTCTCAAAGACACTTTGAGACGGGTGTATATACACTCGCGGTACCACTCAAATTGCGACCAAGGCCGCCTCTCTCGGAATCAAGCAATTCCTATGCTTTAACGCAGCAGTTACGGGAAACCCTAAAACATTCAGATTTCCGGCTCGGAAGTGAGAGGTCCTTTTGAAAAAGTATCTATCGGCTTACACCACCCGCCGACTCTCTAAAAGCATACAGTTCAAAACCGTCTTCGTCATAGCCTTTATATTAATATTCAAAATACATTTTCAGTATATCCGTACTCAAGGCGTTTGTCAACCGATTATTTTTTCGGATAGTAAAATAGCGTGTATATTTACAATATAACTGTCACACCGAAATAAAAGAACAACCTCCTTCTGCACTCGGCAAAAGGAGGTTTTTGATAATAAATTTTTAATAATAAGAAGAAATTTCCCCAAAGTAGCTTTTCCACTTTTCAATATCTTGTCTTGTATGTTGGAAGTATTATTGCAAAGCAAGCATTTTCCGGATTTCGTAATCCATATTTTTGTTGCATTTGCATTGGGTTTTCCCACAGCCACATGTACAGGCTCAAGGGGCATATTTTCATTAGACCAAAAGAATCCCCAATACGACCCAATTCTAAAAATTTGCGGCACTATCAAACCCTCCGTCTTGAGAAAATTCAATTATAAGATGCGATACAGATTCGATAATTCCTTGATATTGTCTTATCTCCTCGTCTGAAAAGCCAAATATATCAGTCCATTTGTATTGAGGTAAATAACAAACTGCATTATGAAAGCCATCTTTTTCATCAGGCTTTTCAACGTAAACTTTTACTGTATTATCGGGTAACATCTCCGAATGAACAATTTCGGTGTCATCATCCAGTTTTAAAAAAGGATACATCATTCTAATCGTCCTTTCAAAGCAAACAAATTGCTATATTTATTTTATCATATCTACCGCTTCTGCCAATTTTATTTTCCAAGCCACCTCAAAGCATTCCACGCATAAACGGCACTTCCTAAAGGGAGCACCGAGTCATCAAATCTGACCTTCGGATGGTGAAGTGAATATTCAAATCCTTTATCCGTTTCACCTGCTGCAATTGTAAGCATTACCGACGGAACCTCATGAGAAATATACGCGAAATCCTCGGAGCCACCGCTTTTTGTAGCTTTTTCTTCTCCGAAATCGGTAGTAAGAAAAACCGCACGCTCACCCAACAACTCCGACGTATAACGAAGCGCAGCTTTTGAAAGCGCCTTATCGTTTATCATTGTAGGGCAACCGCTTCCGAAAGAAACCTCTGCCTCGGCACGGAACGCCCCGGCAATCCCGTTTGAAATCTCATCCATCCGCGTTTTCAGGACTTCTCTTAAGTGATCGTCAAAGCATCTTACAGTGCCTTCCATAATTGCTTTATCTGCAATAACGTTCCCTGCAGTACCTGCGTGCATCGAGCCCACCGTCATTACAGCCTCATCGGAAATTCCGAGTTCTCTTGCGGAAATCTCTTGTAAACCCGTTAAAACGTGTGCGGCGGCAGAAAGAGCATCAACACCGTTTTGCGGCATTGAACCGTGACAGCTTTTCCCTGTAATCTTTATACTGAAATAATCAGCGGCAGGGGCGCTTATCCCCGGAGCACAAACGACAACAGAGCCTGAGGTAAGTGTACCTCCCACAGTTACGTGAATCATCAGCGCGGCATCAACGTCGGGTGATTTCAGGACACCGGCATCAACCATATCCTTAGCCCCTTCAAGCAATTCCTCTGCAGGCTGAAACATGAGCTTTACGGTTCCGTGAATTTCACTTTCGTACATTTTAAGAAGTCTTGCGGCACCGAGAAGCATTGCAGTGTGCATATCATGACCGCATGCATGCATATTGCCGTTTGGACAAGAAAAATCAACGTCTGACTCTTCTTTTATCGGCAAAGCGTCCATATCAGCACGCAGCAAAAACACGCCGCCTTGTTTCTTTCCTCCCACCGTTGCAATAATACCGGCTTTTCCGCAAGCAACAGGCTCATAACCCATTTTTTCAAGACTTTCCCGTACATATCCTATGGTATTTGAAAGCTCAAAGCCGGTCTCTGCATGCCGATGAAGCCAATGCCTGTGTTCAATAATTTCGCCGGCAATCTCTTTAGCATCACACAACAAAGTCTCGCCCGTCATGTGTCAACACCTCTCTTGTAAAAAAATGTATAGCTAAAGTTTGCCCGCAAAGTTATTTATACATACTTAACCGATCAATTCTTTTATTTTAGAATTGATTTTTTCTCTCACCGTCAATATATACTTTGCATCGTGAGGATAATGATTAAAATCAATTTCACAATCCTCTTCTATTATTTTCAGAACCTCTTCTTTCCCCGTAAGCGACTCTAAAAGTTTCGCAGCCATCATATCCTGAAGGGCGTTAAAGAATACCTTCAATCTAAGAGACGGATACGCTTCTCCCGTTCTTCCCGGATATACCACGAACGAATCACCTGCAGGGAAGCCCCCCTCCGCATCAGTCGTAACGTAAGGATTAATCGGGTGTGTAGATAGCCTGCTGTAATAAAAATTGTAGCCCCAATGCAAAAAGCCCTTAATTCCGTACTTGTAAAGCTGCACGCCGAGAATTCGATTTCTAAAGGACGGCATGGCAATAAAACGGTTGCTGTAATTATCATTATCGGGTCCGCAACAATAATACGTCCACAGGTTTTCTACGTTATTGTCAATGAACTGTTTGATTGAGCTTGTTACCACAACGGGAGTTTCAATATATCCCTTGCTGAATATTTCATAATCAGAAATAGCATCCATCTGTTTGAATTCACCGAGGAGCGGTTTAATAAACTTGTAAATTTCACCGTAATGCTCAATATATGTCTCCGCAGGCTCATCCGATATATGGAAATACACGTTTTCCTTGTCCCAATTTTCCGCCAATACTTCTTTAAGCGGCGGCAACAGCTGTCTTATGAAATCCTTGTACTCCTCGCTGAGCGCTTCGGTTTTCCAGCCGAACTTTTTAATCTTTTTGCCGTTTTCCTTAACAACGATTTTCGGAGTATGTTCTGCGCCCCATTGACTGTACAAATGCGAAATTTCCAAATACTTAATACCGTTCTGCTTACACATTTCCATCCAGCGCACGAGCTTATCAAATCCAAAGGAATAAATACCGTTTTCAAACGATACTTCCACAAGCTGAACGGTAGGTCTTTCAAGTCCTACCTTGGTATCAAGAGGCGGTGTAAAAATCGGCGTCAAAATCATATTTACGCCATGCTCCACGGCAGTTTTCATATAATTATCGATGAGCCTCCAATGCTTCTCCGAAAGAGGCCTTACGTTGTAATACGATGCAATACAGTCGCAATGAAACCAGTTTGTATTACAGATATCCGGCTTTGGAAGCCTACAGCCTACAACGTCAAGACTGAAATTGCTCTCTCCCCAGACCTCACCCTCTCGTATAAAGGAAATTTTAATATCATGCTTGCCGGCTCTTTCAATGTCGTCTACCTTTACACTTACCCAAACAGCCAAATAATGGTGCGGCGAAGCCATAACACAGTCAGTATACGGCTCAAGCATATCGGGGAAAAGTCCAAGCTCGTGCGAAATATAATTATCATCACCCGCTCCGTAAAAGTGATTTACGGTAACAGGCACGTTCCTTACGTTATATAGCGTAATACAATCTTTAATATCGGAGTCTACCTTAAGCTCCATCGGCCAATCCGCACCGCACTCCTTATCTGATATGAATGCGATCTGATAACAAAACTCCTCGCCTACAAGAGCACTCCCCGCATTTATCTCCTCTGCAACGCAAGTCTTGCTGAGAAAGATTTTCTCAAGTGATGAAACGTTTTTAACCGATAAATAGTCCATGACATTACCTCTTTTATATTTATGAAATTTCTGATATTTATTTACCAATTATACAGGCAGAATGCGGAAAAAGCAACTGCCGATATTTTGGGTGCACAAGGAGGATAATAATATGAACATTTACGGCTATGTAAGAGTGTCCGCAACAGATCAAAACGAGGATAGACAACTGCAGGCTCTTAAAGAAAAATTGGTTCCGCCCGAACAGATCTATATCGACAAAAAGTCAGGAAAGGATTTTGATCGTCCGAAATATAAAAAACTTGTAAAAAAACTAAAATGCGACGATCTTCTTTACATTTTAAGCATTGACCGTTTAGGAAGAAATTACGAGGATATACAACAACAGTGGAGGATATTGACCAAGGAAATAGGCGTTAACATTTGTGTTATCGACATGCCTTTATTGGACACACGCAACGATAATGATCTTATGGGAACTTTCATAGCAGATCTCGTATTGCAAATACTTTCATTTGTTGCCCAAAACGAGAGAGAAAACATAAAAAAACGTCAAGCTGAGGGGATTATCGCCGCAAAAAAGCGAGGCGTAAAGTTTGGAAGACCGACAGCCCCTCTCCCGGTCAATTTTGAAGAAATACTACACGATTGGAAAAGTGGAAAAATCACAACTGCAGACGTTCTAAAGCTATGCAATATAAGCAAGTCAACATTTTATAGGATCAGACAAAAGAAGCAAAAATAATTTTATAAAAAG
>JAZPZG010000044.1:0-40219 GCA_045544575.1 Clostridia bacterium | reverse complement strand
TAGCCTAAGTAAAGGCTTTAATCTTAAAAAATAGAATAATAAACAGGCTAATAATATGTCTTGCTACTTTACTTGTCGCCAAGTTGGCGCCCGAGTAAAATGCTTGGCACGGAAGCTTGCCTTTAAAAGAATATATTTGTGCGTTTTACGTGTTACTTTTCTGCGATTTGTCGCTTGTGACAAATTACACAGCAGAAAAACTTAAAGTCCGTCATATCCTACGTCTCACGACGTTGGCTGCCTTACCGCACCTTTCCTTGATGAGGTACAACGTTAATAAGGTCATGGCACACAGAAGTTGTTCCTCTACGTACTGCTCTTACTTTAACTTGTCGCCAAGTTGGCGCCCACGTTAAAACCAAGAGGACAGCTGCTTACTCGCTCGATTATTTTTAAGCTTCCCGAGACGGAGTAAGGAGCTTGCAGTTAACGTCGCTTGGACGTTCGCTCTCTTAATAACGCTCTGACTTTAAGTCCGTATATTCAATTTTCAACGTTCGTTTATCCTTATCGGATAAATTGACCTGCCTCATCAGGCACCGGGCGGTCAGCCCCGGCACGACACTCGTGTTTCGGCAATAAAAAAAGACAAGCAATCTTTTACGATTACTTGTCTAAGTTTGAAGTTTATTATTTGATTAAGGCTTCAAGAGTTCAAATCTCCCCATCTCCGCCAGAGAAAAAGCACTGCTCTATCGGCAGTGCTTTTTTATTTTGCAAATTACTAAAAACAGGTTACACTATTATCCCGTCGTTTTCGGACCAGCCGTCGGGAATAAGTTCCGGAGAATATTCCGAGAGAATTACCTCGATTTCAAACGTTTTGTTATTATAGTAGCCCATTAAGGTAACCGTTTCACCCTTTGAGAAGGAACGAAGCACGGTTGACATATCCTCGGCGCTTGTAATTGCCGTGTTGTTTACATAGTTTATGAGGCAACCCTCTTTAAGCCCTGCTTTGTCGGCGCAGCCGCCTTCTATTATATAAGAAACGTATGCACCCGAAACTCTCGTTGTTCCCCAGAAAGAGTGACTGTAGGCATCCTCAACTGCAATTTCAAGAGCCGCCTTTCCGCGGACGTAGCCGTATTCTACAAGCTCGTTTGCAATTTTAACAACGTCGTTTATGGGAATACAAAAGCCCAAGCCTTCTACCGTCTCATCAGCGTATTTTGCGGTGACCATTCCTATTACGTTTCCGACGGCATCAAAGGCAGGTCCGCCTGAGTTTCCGGCATTTACTGCGGCATCTATTTGAAACATATTTATCGGAGTTCCGTCCGTATTAATGGCCCTGTTAAGAGCGCTTACAACGCCTCTTGTAAGCGTATAGGTTAATTCTCCCAAAGGATTGCCGATTACAACAACGTCTTCGCCTACTACGATCTCGTCAGAATTTCCCAATACGGCAGGTTTAAGATTCTCAGCTTCTATTTTAAGAAGCGCAACGTCATTGCCTGCATCGTAGCCTACAAGCTCAGCCTCGTATGCCGTACCGTCATAAAGTGCAACGCTAAACGAATCTCCGCCCTCTACTACATGGTAATTGGTAGCGATATACCCGTTGGCACTGATAACGATTCCCGTTCCGCTCGAAGCCGTTGTACTTTGCTGACCGAAGATATTGGTGGTTTTGCCTTTTGTTGTAATACCCGCCACTGAATTGACGTTTTGGGCGTACACCTCGGAAACAGAAAGAGCCTCCTTGCCTGTTGACGATGATTGACTGAATTTAGTGACTTCTTTCTGACCGTTGCTTTCAGTCTTTTCATTACTGTCAATGTTATTTGAATAGGATGGTTTTTTTGTCGCCGAAGCACCCGAAGATTCTCCGGAAATATCTCCGTAAAACCAATCAGGGCTTGCCGTAAAAATACTTGTGCAACCGCTGAAGCAAAGTGTAGTTATTATAATTGCCACGGTAATCACCGCCGCCGATATTCTCTTTTTCATAAATATCACTGACCTTTCGCATCACGCATGGTAATTTAAAATATAATAAGATTATATCATTGTTTTCTGAAAAATTACTTAAAAAAACTAAATTTCCGGGTTATTTCCCCAACATAAAAAACTTTAGTACAGCAAGAAGCTCACGAATCCAATGTACCGGCAAAGCGGCATTAATTGCAACCGAGCCTGCACAACACACATCCTCTATCCCTTGTTTTCTTGCAATCAAATTTGCCCTGAACAAATGAAAACCGTCTGAAACAATAATTATCTTGTCAAGTCTCCTGCCGTTGTTTTTACAATATTCATTTATGAGAGGCATGGAGTACGCTAAGTTCTCATAAGTAGTTGAGGATTTGTCCTCTGTAATGATACGTGACATATCAATGCCGTGCTTTTCCGTAATATAGTTTCGCATTGCCACGGCTTCACTCATCTTTTCATCGCTTCCTTGCCCGCCCGATACAACAGCAATGATATTATCGTCAGAGTTTAGGAGTTTTAACCCGAGGTCAACTCTTCTTTTAAGTGCACCTGTAGGGCTTTCTCCGACAAGTCTGCAACCTAAAATAATTATTGCCGTTAAACCCTCGTTATCGGTTTTCTTCAACAATTTTCCAAGACGAATCCTGTGCCTTAATATTGCGACAAGCATTGGCAACGAAATAATTAAACCCGCCGCAAACGCCACACAAAGCAAGACCAAGAGAACGTCAGCTGCTAAATCAATTACAACTTCTGCTGCTCCGCACTTTTCCTCTATATTTCGAAAAAAAGCGCAAAAAGCAGCACCTGCCGCAAAAATGATTGCGGCGGCACTGCCCTCATTAAAAATTTTGTTAAATATCAGCGGCGCAACAGCGACAATGGCAAAAACTGCCGCAAGCACCCATAGAATTACCGTCATATAGCCCAGTTTCCGTTTTTAAATATCTCAACACACTTGCCGTCTGCTGTGTAACCCTTTATACTCATATCTTCTGCACCAATCATAAAGTCGGTGTGAGTAATCGAGTCATTGATTCCGAGTTCATGAATTTCATCAAGAGACATATTCTCATATCCCTCAATAACGTTAGGGAATCCCGCTCCGATAGCAAGGTGACAGCTTGCATTTTCATCAAAAAGGGTATTGAAATACAATATGTTGCTTTGAGAAATAGGTGAATTTACAGGCACAAGAGCAAGCTCTCCGAGCATGGAAGCACCCTCATCAAGAGTAAGCATATTTCCGAGAAGCTCCTCTCCCTTTTCAGCCTTCCACGAAACTGCCTTGCCGTCCTTAAACGTAATGCTGAAATTGTCTATAATCTGGCCCTGATATGCAAGGGGCTTTGTTGATACAACCGTACCCTCTGCCTTGCCCTTCATAGGCGAAGTGAAGATTTCTTCCGTAGGCATATTGGGATTGAAGTAAATGCCGTGCAAGCTGGTCTCTCCGCCGCCCATCCATTGTGCACCCGGTATAAGCCACACCTTGAAATCAGTTCCGTTACTGCTCTTATATTCGACTCTTTCAAACGCATATGAATTAAGCTTCTTGCACTTTTCCAAAAAGCTCTCATTGTGACGATTCCATTCCTCAACGGGGTCTGATTCTTCACTTACGTAAACGGTAGCAAGTATAGCCTCCCAAAGCTTCTCGACAGCAGTACTTGTTCTCATGCCGGGGAAAACCTTACGTGCCCATGCAGGGGAAGGAGCCGCGGCAATTACCCACTGCTGCTTTCCGTCAAGCATATCACGGTACTTTTTAGTAATTTTCCTTACCGCCTGACTTGCTTTCTGCATCTTTTTAATATTAACGCCCTTAAGACCGTCCGGATCTTCTGAAAGTATTACGATACGGCAAATACATTCATCAACCTCTTCCTGCAACCTTGCTTCCTGCCATGCAGAAACAGTTGACAAATTTTTTAATGACTGGTGGCGGTAATGAAGCTTCGTAATTGCATCTGAGCTCCAATTGACACGAACTTTTGAAGCACCTGCCTTATATGCCTCGTCAACCACCATAGTAACAAATGCCTCGTTGCCCACCTCTGCATCAATTCTTACCGACTGACCTTTTTGTACATTGGCGCCGACAACAACAATAGCCTTTGCATATTTTCTTAATAATGTTTTTTTCATTATTTTATACCTCCGCATTATTATCCATACGTACTTATTATTTACCTAAACAATATAAGAAACCCCGAAGCCGACAAAACGACTGCGGGGTCTTTAGTCTTAAAACAAGGATCGGGAAATATTATTCCTCGTCACAATCCTCGCAGCAGCTGCAACAATCGCCGTCGCACTCATCATAGTCATCGTCCTCAAGCTCAATTGTAACATCTTCACTGCAATTAGGGCAAGTTATGTGAATTTCATCCTCATCGAGCAAGTCTGCGTCTATGGGAAGAAGCGTACCGCAGTTGGGGCATGTAAGCTCTTCGCACACATAGTCGTCATCATCCTCGTCGTAATCGGAATAAATCTCGTCCTCAAGATCGCAAATGCTCTCTTCCATATCGCTTACTTCATCGGCAAGATCATCCTGCTGCTCCTCAAGACCTTCTACAGAAGAAGCTATATCGTCAAGAAGCTCAATAATCTCGTCAAAGAGTCTGCTCTCGGCAGAATCTTTGTTAAGAGAAAGTCCGTCAGCCAAACCTCTCAAATAACTAACACGCTCAGCCAAATAACCCATTGTAAATACCTACCTTTCTCTGTTATCAAAGCAATGATAATATTCTGACTAAAGAAAGCAATAATTATGCTCTCTCCATGTACTCCTCTGTTCTTGTATCAATTCTGATCTTATCTCCGATATTGATAAAGAGGGGAACCTTAACAGTAGCACCTGTCTCAACAGTAGCGGGCTTAACTGCACCTGTAGCCGTATCACCCTTGAATCCGGGCTCTGTCTCAGTAACTTCAAGCTCTACGAAAATAGGAGGCTCAATACCGAACACATTTCCCTTAAAGGAAAGAATCTTACATACGTCGTTCTCTTTTACAAACTTAAGAGCATCGCCGATAGTCTCAGCGCTGATAGGCATCTGGTCGTATGTCTCAACGTCCATGAAGTAGTAAAGATCATCATCGCTGTAAAGATACTGCATATCACGTCTGTCAATTCTTGCCTTGGGCATCTTATCGGTAGGGTTAAAAGATCTCTCAACCGTAGCGCCTGTGATAACGTTTTTAATCTTTGTTCTTACAAAAGCTGCGCCTTTACCGGGCTTAACGTGCTGGAACTCAACAATCTGCCATACACCGTTGTCCATCTCAAAAGTAACGCCGTTTCTAAAATCTCCTGCGGAAATCATAAGTATACCTCCAAATTTTAACTCTCAAACACTTAGTGTCAATGTATTATACACCAATTTTATCTTTTACACAAGGGGGTAAATGGTAATTATTTTACAAGTAAAACAAAGTTCACCGTTCTTCTCGCTAAGCACGGTGAACTTTTATCCATTGAAGCAAATCATTATAGTCCATTTTTCCGGAAGCAACCGCAATACCAACATCGAAAACCTCTGTATTAGTACATTCCATATAAATCCCGTTGACTTCAAGAAACGTTAGCATAACGTACATTCCAATCCGTTTATTCCCATCAACAAACGCATGATTTGATACCAAACTATATCCCAATCGCGCTCCTTTTTCTTCTTTTGTGGGATAAAACTCTCGGCCATCAAAGCTCGAAAAAGCCGAGTCTAATGCAGACTCCAGTAAGCCCTCATCCCGAACTCCAAGACTTCCACCGGTTTCTTTTATTATCAACTCGTGAAGAAGTAACACCTTCTCTTTTGAAAACTTAATCATTTTGCCAGCTCCTCAAACGCCGGTTTAAAGCGTTTCAAAATACGAGCAGCTACAACGTCAATTTTTTCATCATCAGTTAACTCTGTTACGGGAGATGCATCAAGGTCTATAACCATATACTTTGGACGATTATTTTTAAATATTATTACCTGACCGTTTTTTTCGGCAATTCTTGTAACACGGGAAAAGTTCTGATTAGCCTCTGTTACAGAAACGATAGCTTTTGTATCAATTTGCATGCTATACACTCCTTTCACTTACAATAGCATTATATTTAAATAATAGGTAGAAGTCAACCTATTTACTTTTCAGTCTGCTTTCATCTCATTTATAAATTCCGCAAGCTTTAGCTGTTCGTTCGGAGAAAGCTTTTTTATCGCAGACATCAAAAACGGCTGAACCGCATACTCTTCCTCTGTAAAAAAGTCTTTAAGCGAAATATTCAATGCCTCGCAGATGTAGGAAAGAGTTTCAACGGTAGGATTCTTTTTCCCAAGCTCTATTTCCCGCAGATAGCTTTGCGATACGCCGGCTTTATTTGCAAGCTTATTGGTAGTTAAGTTGAGTTCTTTTCTCAACCCTATAATTCTGTTTCCGATATCCATAACATCACATCCTAATAAACATATTATATCCGCTAAAGCGATAAAACCTTACATCTATAGACTTGACATATTATTTCTATAGTGATAATATGTTAACGCAGTAATATAAAACCGAAAGGATGTAGTAATTTATGGAAAAGAAGAATCAATTTAAACTGTTTTTGGTATCGCCCTTAGGAAGAGTTACAATCATTGTATTGTGTTATCTTCTTATTATAGGATTAATGATGCTTGCCTTATTGACAAATCTTACACCCGTATTGCTTATTGTCGTCGCTATTTGTGCGGTCTACGGCTGGCGTGCTTTAAATAAAATCACCCCCAATATTTTTCTGTGGATGAGCATCGGAGGCTGGATCGTTTATTATCTGATAAAAGGATTTTTATCTTTTATAATAGGTTATTTTGTTGCTCCCTTCCAGATAAGCAAAGAAATAGCTAACCTTGTACGAGACTCCATTAACAAGAACGAGGGCTACAATGAGTAATTTACAACTCGCCCCTAATGATTTAAAAAAATACGTGGCAGGGATTTTTGATACTGAGCTGAATCTCTATATTCAAGAACAGACTCTGCTTCGTATGAAAAATACGTATAATTCGTTGGGCAGAGAAAAGAATATTGCTATGCCTGAAAAGTCAGAACCTCAAACTGTAGTCGCTGACCATATGCTCACCGTGGGTATTATTGGAGGCGGAATCTTTGGTATCGTTATGGGAATTCTTCAGCTTATTGGTACCGGCTTTAGTTTTGGGGATGCTATCGTAGCTCTTATTTTTGCAATAATATGTGCCGTAGCGGGCACCATCGTCTGTGCATTGACACTTGGTGTTGTCGTTGGACTCTTAATGCTTAATCGCGAAAAGAAAATGATAAACGCAGAGTATGAAGAAACCATAGAGAACTACAATCTGTCATTACTATGTGACGATTCCAGAGTCAGAAACGAGAATCTTCAAAAAAGCGCTCTGTTAAAGGATATCAATGCCATGAAGCGCAGAATAGAAGAAACAAAAAACAATTTACAAAAAATGTACGGTTGCGGTATCATTTCTCCGGATTATCGTAACATTTATGCGGTAAGTTCCATTCACGGATATCTGCAAAAAGGAAGAACCAGAAGTCTTTCATTCAATGAAAAAACAGGAGACCAAGGTGCTTATAATATCTACGAGTACGAAATGCGTATGAATATGATAATTACAAATACACAAGAGATATTAAACCGACTTGACGATATATCCCGTAATCAATATGAATTGGCAGAGGGGCTTCGAAGAGCAAACAGCCGAATAAATTCTCTTTGCAGCAGTATTAACACGCATATAAAAAATACCGATGAGTCTCTGAAGCGTATTGAAGCTTGCCAAAGTATTATTGCGTATAATTCTCAAAGAACACGAGAAGAGCTGGAATTTATAACCTGGATGAATATTCTTTATTGATTTTCATTCACAACATCGAAAAAGGAGCTTTAGCGTATGTGGATTATAATAATTGTAATCGTTGTCGTGATTGCAGGATGTGCTGCAGCATATATTTTTGACCCCAGAATTTTAGTTACAGTAACGCCCAAGGGCGGTGATAATTATCTTTTGGAGTTTGAAAACGGTCAGACTCCCGTCTGTAAACTTATTCACAAGACAATACATAAGAAAAAAGAGTATTTCATTTTTGTCCCTCTCGAAAGTTTGTCTTGTATACCCGAGGAAGACGTATTGACATTGCGTTGTATCAAGGACAGGGGAAACATGAAAAAATGTGTTTTGGACATTGACTACGAGTTGTACTTAAAAGTAAAAAAAACGTTGGGCAACAGATATACTTTCAAGGAAGAAGCAGAAGAACCATAAAAATTATAAAAAACGGCAGTCCTACACAACTGTAAGACTGCCGTTTAATCGTTGTTTATTCTTTATTGATAATCCTTTATCAAATAGGCTCTCAAATATCCCCGAGTCTCCTCGGTGGACTTGACGTAAAAGCCACAGCCGTAGTAAAAACGCATAAGCGCAGTGTACTTTGACGCGGTATGCAAGCCTGCATATTTAACACCCTTAGACTTTAAAAGCTTATCCACAAGATTCATAAAAGATTTTCCGATACCGATATTCTGATATCCTCCGCGTACACCGAAACGTCTTATGTAAGCATACTCGCTGTTTTCGATATTTATCCTTATGCTTCCCACGGGAACACCGTCTACAACCGCAAGGTACACGTATGAATCCTTAATATCTTTCATAATATCGTCAAGGGTCTCGGAAAGCGCACCCGGTGTGTTGGGAACACCTGCTTCAAATTTATATTTTTCAAAAGAATCACGCATCACGCTCTGCACTGCCGCCGCATCCTCTGCATTCGGCTCTGCACGCCTGATTATAAATGAATAGTCCACGATAATTACCTCTTACGAAGAAATAAATTATTTTGCCATCAATTTTACCAATACTGCCTTCTGTGCATGAAGTCTGTTCTCTGCCTCGTCAAAAATAGCGGAGTTAGGTCCGTCTATAACGTCCTCTGTCACCTCGTAGCCTCTGTATGCAGGCAGACAGTGCAGGAACATAGCATCCTTCTTTGCGTGGGAGAAAAGCTCCTTGTTAACCGTATAGGGAGCAAAAATTCTTGCACGGATTTCCTTTTCGGCCTCCTGTCCCATACTTGCCCAAGTATCGGTATAAACAACGTCGGCATCCTTAATTGCGGCAACGGGGTCATCCGTCATAAAAACGGAAGAGCCTGATTTCTTCGCAGCTGCCTTTGCATCCTCGACAAAGCGCTCGCCGCAGGTGTATCCCTCGGGGCTTGCTATTGCAATATCAATACCCGTTTTTGCACAGCCGTGAAGAAGAGAATGTGCCATGTTATTTCCGTCACCGATATAAGCCAATTTAAGACCTTTAAGTGCACCCTTATGCTCTCTTATGGTCTGAAGGTCAGCAAGCACCTGACAGGGATGCTCGTCATCCGTAAGACCGTTTATGACAGGGATTGAAGCATACTGTGCAAGCTCAATAACGTCGCTGTGCTTGAAGGTTCTTATCATTATGCCGTCGATAAAGCGAGAAAGCACTTGTGCGGTGTCGGAAACAGGCTCGCCTCTGCCGAGCTGAATATCGTTAGAACTCAAAAACAGCGCAGAGCCTCCGAGCTGGTACATACCCACCTCAAAGGAAACTCTTGTTCTTGTGGAAGACTTCGTAAAAATCATTCCGAGAGTCTGTCCTTTTAAAATATGGTGCTCTCTGCCCTCTTTATTGTCCTTTTTAAGCTTGTCGGCAAGGTCCAAAAGCTCGTATATCTCTTCGGTTGACAAATCGTTCAAGCTAATCAAATCGTTCATAATTATCCCTCTCAATTCTAATCTTTTGTTTTAATTCTATGCTCTTTGCAGATGTGTCAGCAGTGAGCGTATACGCTTGCCTTGCGGACAGCCAATTTAAATGCATTTTTAAAGTCTACGCAATCCTGCTCCGTAATAATAAGAGGAGGCAAAACTCTCAAAATACTGTCGCCGACACTTCCCACGAGATAATGCATATCAAACAGTTCCTTGCGGACTGCTGCGGCAATCGGCACACTGAGCTCTATTCCTATCATAAGACCCGCGTGGCGCACCTGTCTGATGGCGGAATTGTCGTAGATAGAGTACATAAGCTCCGTTATTTTATTACCCATTCTCTCCGCATTCTCGGCAAGATTCATATCAATAATTGTTTTAAGCGATGCATACGCCGCTGCACACGCAAGGGGATTTCCGCCAAACGTGGTTCCGTGATCTCCGGGAGCAAAGCCGTTTACAACGTCGCCTCTCGCACATACGCAACCTATCGGAACACCGCCGCCCAAAGCCTTTGCAAGAGTAAAAATATCAGGTTCCACGCCGAGATATTGATATCCGAAAAGTCTTCCGGTTCTGCCTACACCGGTCTGAACCTCGTCAAAGATCAATAGAATATCCTTTTCATTACAAAGCTCACGAACTCGTCTTGCATACTCAAAATCAAGAGGATAAACGCCGCTTTCGCCTTGTATGGGTTCCAATATTACCGCACAAACGGTGTCGTCAATTGCCTTTTCAAGCTGTTCGATGTCATTTATATCAACGTGAACAAAGCCCGGTGTAAGGGGCGTATAAGGCTGTTTGTACTTGTCCTGACCCGTTGCCGTAGCGGTGGTAATCGTTCTTCCGTGGAAGGACTTGTTAAGGCAAATAAAGGTGTTCTTTTTTGTGTCATTGCCGTCACGCTTCTTGTAGTAGGCACGTGCAAGCTTCATCGCGCCTTCGTTTGCCTCTGCTCCGCTGTTGCAGAAAAATACTCGTTCTGCACATGAATTCTCGCAAATGAGCTGTGCCAGCCTTGCCTGAGACTCAATGTAGTAGAGATTCGAGCAGTGAATAAGCTTATCAGCCTGCTCCTTTATCGCATTTACAACCGCAGGATTTCCGTGACCGAGTGCATTAACGGCAATTCCCGCAAAAAAGTCGGTGTATTTTTCGCCGTCTGTGCCGTAAAGGTAAATCCCCTCGCCTCTTTCAAAGCAAACGGGAGTCCTGTCGCCAAAGGTATTAAGGTAATATTTTTTATCCAGATCAATTATTTCACTGAGCTTATTGTCCATGACCATTCTCCGAATTTCATATATTCTCGCTCTTAAAATAGCGCTTTTTCTCTTTCATTATCATTGTACCGATACCCTTGTTCGTAAAGATTTCGAGCAACAGGCAGTGCGGAATACAACCGTTAATAATATGCGTACGGTTGACACCCTTTTCAAGTGCATCGAGACAGCCGAGTACCTTGGGAATCATACCGCCCGTGATGATACCGTCTTCTATAAGCTTATGTACCTCAGATGAAGTAAGCACGTGCAAAAGCTTGTCCGTAACAGTATTCTTAACACCGTCGATATCGGTAAGTAAAATAAGCTTGTCTGCCTTTAACGCTGCGGCAATTTCGCCTGCAACGGTATCTGCATTGATATTGTAGCTTTCGCCGTCCTCACCCACGCCAATGGGGGCAATTACGGGAATATACTCATCCTTCAAAATGAGTTCAAGAAGCTGGGTATTAACCTTGGTAATCTCTCCTACGTATCCGATATCAACGTCCTGACCGTCTACGCTCTCCATGTGCTTCTTACACTCAATAAGATTTCCGTCAAGACCGCAAAGTCCGACAGCCTTGCCGCCTGCCGCATTGACATTAGATACAATTTCCTTGTTTGTCTTTCCCGTAAGAACCATCTGTGCAATCTGCATGGTAAACTTGTCGGTAACACGCAAGCCGTTTACAAACTCACTCTTTACGTTATACTGTGAAAGAGCCTTATTTATATCAGGGCCGCCGCCGTGTACGACTACAGGGTTAAGTCCTATAAACTTCAAAAGAACAACGTCCTGCATAACTGACGTTTTAAGTTCTTCATTAATCATTGCGTTTCCGCCGTACTTAATGACAACGGTCTGGCCGCTGAGACTTTCTATGTAGGGAAGTGCCTCTATAAGAATTTCTGCTTTTTTTATAATGTCACCGAGCGTTTGACCGCCGCCCATTTTTTGATTCATATCTGTCATATTGTAAAGCCTCCCAAGCTTTTGATAAAACTATTACATTATAATACACCTTGCCGACTTTGCAAAGCACTTTTTTCCAAAACCATTCTTAAGCGCCGATTCTGTCAAGCATTGTCGCATATTTTGTATCGGTCGAGTAATTATAGTCACGGTTGAGCAATATATCACGCGGCAGATAAAGTAACGGTTCCGTTCTGTATCCGTCAATAATTACCTCAAAGTGAAGATGGGGACCCGTAGCTCTTCCCGTATCTCCCACCAAAGCAATTCTCTCACCCTTTGCAACGCGCTGACCTTCTTCAACAAGGAGCTCGCTGCAGTGTGCGTAAAGTGTCGCAACACCGTTATCGTGCATTATCTTAACGTAATATCCGTAACCGCCGCCGTTCGTACTGGAAATTTCAACAACACCGGCTTGTGCCGCCAAAATAGGAGTTCCTCTGCCCATAGCTATGTCCGTACCCGAATGACCGGCTTGAAGTCCCGTGAACGGGTCGATTCTTGAACCGAAAAACGACGTTAAATAATACGTATCAAGAGGAAGAGGCCAAGCAAAATCACAGCCCTCCGGACTTGTATCCCCTATTTCCGAATTATCAGGCGCAGGCGTTTCATCTGCAACAGGAATTTCCGTCTCTGTAATCACTTCTGTCTCCGCAGGTCCGTCTGTCTCTTCGGGGGCTGCGGTATCTGTCGTCATTTCCGTCGGGTTCTCCGTAGGAACGTCGGTAGGTGCCTCCGTAGGAACATCTGTCGGGATAGGAGTAGGCGTCGCCGTCGGAACCGCCGTGGGTGTAGGCGTAGGTGTAGGAGTCGGCGTCGGAGTGGGAGTAGGTGAAGGAGTGGGAGTCTTCATAGCCTCAATTATTTCTGCATCTATTTGCTCCGAACGATCGTTAAGCTCTGCAGACTGCATCTGAAGTCCCATAAGAACCTCTGTAAGCACGTTGTAATTCTCACGTGTAATGGTCATTTCGGTGTTAAGCTCTTCGATTGCCGCCTCAATCTGAACAAGCAAGGTTTCTTTCTGATCAAGCAAAAGAGCCCCCTGCTCTTTTTTTATCTCAAGCTGCTCCTTAGAGGCTTTTATTTCCTCAATCAAGCGCTTATCTTCCTTGACCATGTCCATAAAGACATCCAGCTTACCGATAAAATCAAAAAAGTCTTCCGACTCAAAAAACAAATCTATAATACTGTAATTTGAATACTGATACATTGTTTTTGCTCGTTGCAAAAACATTTCTTCACGCTCTTTACGCTGAGCATCCAGCTCTTCCAATGACTTTTCAAAAGCATTCACGTCATCGCGCAGTGTTTCAAGCTCACCTATAACAAGGTTTGCTTCTTCTCTTTTCAGCTCGACTACCTTTTGTGTTTCGCCAAGCTGACCCTCCATATCTTCAATACCCTGCTGAGTATTGTTAATATTCTCCTGAACGTTGCCGAGTTCATTTTCTATCTCGTTCTTATCGGAAATCAAGTCATCAAGAGTTTCATCGGCATAGCAAGGCAATGCGACGAAAGAAAAAAGCATTATCGTCGCCAAAATCACCGTCAACACGTACGCAATGCGTTTATGCGTTCCGAAAAAACAGTTATTCACTTCACATCTCCTCTTTCGTATAAGCTTCAACAATTGTCAAATATGTAAAGCATCAGCCGTGATAAAGCTGTTTTGATTGGTACTTAGGTTCGTAAGTAATATTTACACCGAGTTTTGAAAAAACATTTTCGTCAACACGTGACAAAATAACCGTTGCATGTGCATCACAGCCTCGCAGCTTAGGAAGCTGTTCCATTGCAAGCGCCGCAACTTCGCTCGTCGCCGCACTTATCGACAGTGCAATCAAAATCTCGTCGGTATGCAGACGGGGATTTCGGTTGCCCATATATGATATTTTAAGCTCCTGTATAGGCTCTATTACCGTAGGTGATATTACGTCAATATCGTGGTCAATGTTTGCAAGAGCCTTTAATGCATTCAGCAAGAGCGCCGCTGATGCACCCAGAAGGGGACTTGTCTTTCCCGTAATCATTCTGCCGTCAGTCAACTGCAAGGCTACTGCCGGAGCTCCCGTCTCTTCCGCTCTCTTCACAGAGGCTTCTACAACAGGTCTGTCTGCACAAGTGATACAGAGCTGGCTCATAATAGATTTTATCTTTAAAACCTCTTCTTCCGAAGAAAATCCTTGTCTCTGCGAGCAAAGAGCCTTATAGTAACGTCTTAAAACCTCTTGCCTTGCCGCATCGCAAACTGCATCGTTATCAGAGATGCAAAAGCCCGCCATGTTGACACCCATATCCGTGGGGCTGTTATACGGTGACTTTCCGGAAATTTTACCCAAAATTGAATTAAGCACAGGGAAAATTTCAATATCGCGATTGTAGTTAACGCTTCTCTCACCATAGGCTTCAAGGTGAAATGGGTCAATCATATTAATGTCGTTAAGATCGGCAGTTGCCGCCTCATAAGCAAGGTTAACAGGGTGCTTCAAAGGCAAGTTCCAGATCGGGAACGTCTCAAATTTTGCATAGCCTGCGCTTATGCCTCGCTTATTCTCATGATAAAGCTGAGAAAGACAAGTAGCCATTTTTCCGCTTCCCGGACCGGGCGCAGTTACAATAACAAGGCGTCTTTCTGTTTCTACGTAATCGTTTTTACCGAAGCCGTCTTCGCTTACAATAAACGGAACATTGGACGGATAGCCGGGAATCATGTAGTGGCGGTATGCCTTTATCCCCAAAGCCTCAAGCCTCGTAATAAAGCTGTCTGCAGCAGGCTGCCCCGCATACTGAGTAATAACAACACTTCCGACGTACAGCCCGACACCGCGAAAGGCATCAATAAGCCTCAGAGTATCCAAATCATACGTAATGCCTAAGTCCCCGCGCTTCTTGTTCTTTTCTATCGCATCTGCACTTATAACAATAACAACTTCAGCCTCATCCTTCAGGCGAAGAAGCATTTTCAGCTTAGAGTCAGGCAAAAAACCGGGCAGCACACGTGCCGCGTGGTGATCGTCAAAAAGCTTTCCTCCGAATTCAAGATAGAGCTTCCCTCCGAAGAGCTTAATTCTCTCTAATATTTTTTCTGACTGTAATTTTACGTATCTATCATTATCGAATCCGATTCTCATTTTTTAGCAGATCCCTTCTTGTGACTTATCAAAACAAAAACAACCAATATTACACATATAACTGCAACCGAGGCAATTATTATCCAAAATGAAGCACTGTTTTTACAGCCTCCCTTTGACGCATCTGTATTATTTGTAGGCTCATCGCTAGGTGCATCGCCGGGCTGCGAGCTTTCTGCAGAGGACGTCGAATCGGGCTTGGCCGTCTGCGCTTCATCGGTAGACGTACTTCCCTGCGTGGGAGCGGCACTCTCTGTAGGCTCTGCGGACTCTCCCGGAAGCGTTGTTTCCGAAGCCTCGGGAGTAGAGGCTGCATCAGTACTTTCTGCAGAAGGAGCCTCCGTAGGACTTGCCGTAGGAACCGTTACCGGAACTCTTGTCGCTACATAATCCGGTGTCGGAACAGGAATAGGTGTAGCGGTAACGTCGGGGGTCGTTACGGGAACACGTGTAGGAACGGGCGTTACAGGAGCCTGTGTAATTACGGGAGTCGGAACTGCAGTCGAAGTTTCCGTTACATTTTCTGTAGGCTCTGCCGTTTCTGTATCAGTAGGTACTTCTGTCGTAGGAACAGAATAAGGTTCAACGTCAGAAACACCGAGAGTTATGTATCCATAGTGACCATTTTCAAAAATTACCTTACCCCAACATTTGCCGTTTGCTGTTTTTATCACTTCTGTTACATCAAGAATAAAGCCATTGACACACGTAGTCAACGTTTCACCTGTAGCAATATCAGCATATACAGTTATGGTTTCATTTACAATAACATAAACACCGGTCTGTGTATAATATCCGTTTACCGGCATGTTAGGCACTGCTGTAGGGGCAGAAGATGCCGTAGAAATAGGTTCTTCCGTTGCACTTCCGGTAGGAACTACAGGCGCAGTCGCCGTAGCAGTAGGTTCTGCAGTTGCACCGCACGTAGGCGTTTCACTTTCTGTTCCCGCAGTAGGCTCAATCGTCGCGGTGCCCGAGGTAGGAGCCACTGTAGGCGCAGGCGTAGAAGTCTCAGGAGTTGAAGTTTCCGCTTCGGGCGTGGAACTTTCCGTAACGCCTGCAGTAGCTGTAGGTGTCACTGTGCCCGTCGTCGATGTCGCCGTAGGCTCTGCAGTATTTCCCGCAGTAGGCGTAGCAGTCACTGTTCCCGAGGTAGGCTCAGTTGTAGCAACAGGAGAAGAATCATCAGGACTTGAAGTTCCCGCAATTGAAGTCGCCGTGGGACTTGCGGTAGCGGTCACAACACCCGATATGGGAGTAGCTGTCGGCACCTCCGTAGGAGCTGAAGTAGGCTCTTTTGTGGGAACAGACGTGGGCGCCTCTGTAGGAACTGCCGTGGGGACAGCTGTAGGAATCTCGGTAGGCTCAGGAAGAATATTTATTCCACCGTTTGCCGTTGAAAAGTCAACAAATGAAAGACTTGCGTTAATGCCGTATGCATTGCTTATATTGACGTCAAAACCGACTTTAGGCGCGCCGTCCTTTATTTCAAAAACAAAAACTGCAATAATACCGTTAAAAGTACAGTTGCTTTTCGAAGTATCGTCACCCGCGATAAATTTAAAAGGATGCTGTGATAAATTATCACTTCCGATATTTTTCCCCAAGCCGCTTTCTGCATTGTACTCAACGGACTTTAATATTAACCAATCTGTTGAATAAAGAATATCAAAGGCAACGGATATAATTCCGGGATTATTTTCAAGACGTACCGGTACACGCGCGGTAGTCGCATCATACTCTATTTCAACGGTATCCAAAGAGCAAACCGCCTCTGAGGCTCGGCTTTCCGCCGCAAATAAAGACCCCTGTGCAAGCACGGTGACGGCAAGAACAAAAGCAACGACAAGACTCAAATACTTTTTCATAGGAAGTTTCCCCTTCATTAAGTTTTCTTGAATAAACATATACCAAGCTAATGATATCACAAACAAACTGAATTGTCGATAAATTTTCAAAAAAAAGTTAATACCTCAAATATAGAAAAAACTTGAATTCAAACGACTGTTATGGTAAAATTACCCTCGCAAGATGCAGGAGGTCTTTATGTTGTCAAAAGAAATACGTAAAGAGATAATAAAAATGGCGGCAGGTATGCTTTTGCTGTGCTCCGTTATGGTTCTGATTTTTTACATTGTCGGACATGGCGGAATGCCTGTTATTCTTGGTGCGTTGTTAGGTGCTTTTGCGGCTGTATTGAACTACTATTTGCTTGCACTTACGGTCACCAAGGCTTGCGAAAAAGGGGACGGCCGTTTTAACGGTTATCTGGGGCTCTCTTATACCGCAAGGATTTTGTTATTGGGCGCCATTATCATCTTTGCTATTAAGTGCAAGGAAATAAATTACGTTGCAACAGTTATTCCTCTTGTTTTCCCACGTATACTCGTTACCGTTTTCGGTATTTTCCAAAAGAAGAAAGCTCAGAAGCAGGTCGAGCAGAATTCCGACCCGGATGAAGGCTTGGAGGTGTAAGATGAACGTATCGGTTACCGGACCTAAAATAATATTTCAGATACCTATATTCGGCGGCATTAACGTCACGGAATCCATAGTTAACATGTGGATTATCATGGCTGTTATTGTTGCCGTATGTATTTTTCTTACACGTAATTTAAAAGTTGTCCCCACGTCTAAGCGACAGCTTATTGCAGAAAAGCTTGTGGACATGCTGTACGGCATGGTAAAAAATACTATGGGCGTGCGAAACATGAAGTTTGCACCGTATATCGGTACTCTGTTTACAATGTCCATCGTAGGAAGCCTTTCAAGCCTTTTCACCTTGCGTCCCTATACCGCTGATTTCAGTGTAGTTCTTAGCTGGGCGCTCGTTACGTTTTTTATGGTTCACGGAAGCAACATCAAGTATAACGGCATTAAAGGCTGGCTTAAAGGCTTTGTCGAGCCCGTACCGTTTATTTTACCGCTCAACATCATCAGCGAAATTGCCTCACCCGTCTCCATGTCTTTCCGTCATTTCGGAAATATTGCCGCAGGCACCATTATTACAAAGCTTGTATATGCAGGACTTGCCTCGGCGAGCTACGCTCTCCTTTCATGGATTCCAAACGCTTTTCTTTCAAGTATCCCGATATTGCAGCTCGGTATTCCCGCCGTGCTTTCAATATATTTTGATTTATTTTCGAGTTTCTTGCAGGCATATATTATTTGCATGCTGACGATGGTATTTATTTCAAATACCAATCAAGACTGATTTTAAGGAGGATTTTTATTATGAACATTGACCCTATCGCATTGGTAAAAGCAGCATCGGCTATAGGCGCAGGTCTTGCTATGATTGCAGGAATAGGACCCGGTATAGGACAGGGTTTTGCCGCAGGTAAGGCAGCAGAGGCAGTCGGCAGACAGCCCGAAGCAAAGGGAGAAATTACTTCAACGATGCTTTTCGGTTGTGCCGTTGCGGAATCTACCGGTATTTACGGACTTGTTATTGCTATTATTCTGCTTTTTGCAAATCCGTTGATTTAATTATTTATCACCTATTTAAATGCTAATTTTCAGAAAGCAGATGGAAGTGTATGGATCAATTTACCAAATTTTTTAATATTGATGTCTGGACCGTGATTTTCAGTCTCGGCAATCTTCTCATACTGTTTTTGCTTATGAAAAAGTTTCTTTTCAAGCCGATAAACAAAATATTGGAAGAGCGTGAGAAGCAAATCAGAGAAAACCTTGACAGTGCGGAAGCAGCAGAAGCAGAAGCCGCCGCAAAAAACGAGGAGTATACTTCTTTGCTTGCTAATGCAAGAACGGAGTCTGAAGAAATTGTTAAGGCAGCTACTCGCAGAGCAAGTCTTGACAGTGAAAAAATATTACAGACCGCCAGAGAACAAGCAGCCGACATTGTAAAAAAAGGCGAACAACAGGTTGAAATGGAAAAAAAGCAAGCCTTTCTCGATATCAAAGAGGAAATTTCAGGAATGGCAGTTTCCATTGCCGCAGCTGTTGTAGGAAGAGAAGTCAGCGGCGATGAGCACAAAGAGCTTATCGATCGCGCCATAGAGGAAATGGGTGAGCAGCAATGACAGGCATAACAAAAGACAGCGGCATCTACGGAAAAGCACTGTACGAGCTTGCCTGCGAAGAAAACGTCTCTACACAGATGCTGAAAGAATTGCATACCGTTTGTAAGATTTTTGATGCCTCACCCGAATACATGACGTTTCTTGACTTCCCCTCCTTGAAAACCGAGGAAAGACTTACCGCAATAAAAGAGGATTTCAACTCATTCAGCGAGTATATCGTTAATTTCCTTTGTATTCTTGCGGAAAAGCGTATTGTAAGTACTTTTCATTCGGCGGCTGAGGAATTTGAAAAGCTTTACGATAAGGACAACGGAATTCTTAAAGTAACCGCAGTAAGTGCAGTTCCCTTGACAGAGGAACAAATCTCTGCCATAGCAAGCAAACTCCGCCTAAAGGTTGAAGGCACAAAACAAGTTATAATTACCAACAAAACAGACCCCTCTATTTTAGGCGGACTTATTCTGCGTTACGCAGGAAAGCAGGAGGATGCAAGTCTCTCCTTACAGCTTAAAACAATCAGGGACAAAATATGGGAGGCTTAACATGGAGATACATCCCGAAGAAATTACCAAAATAATAAAAGACCGCATAAAAACATACTCAAAGACCATTGAGCAACGTGAAACAGGCTACGTTATTCAGATAGGTGACGGCATTGCAAGAGTACACGGCTTGGAAAACTGTATGGCAAACGAGCTTCTTTTATTTTCCAACGGGTGCTACGGAATGGCACTTAATCTTGAGGAGAATTTTGTGAGCGCGGTAATGCTCGGCAGTGACAGCGAAATCAGGGAAGGTGACGTTGTAAAACGTACCGGACAGGTTGTTTCCGTACCCGTAGGAGAGGCTCTCCTCGGAAGAGTCGTTAATGCGCTCGGACAGCCAATCGACGGCAAAGGGCCCGTTAACTGCATTGAGCAACGCCCCATAGAAGCGGAAGCCCCCGGAATTATCTCAAGAAAATCCGTTAACAGACCCTTGCAGACAGGTATCAAGGCAATAGACTCCATGATTCCGATAGGAAAAGGTCAAAGAGAGCTTATTATCGGAGACAGACAGACCGGAAAAACAGTCATCGCAGTAGATACGATTCTTAACCAGCGCGGAAAGGATGTAATTTGTATTTACGTTGCAATAGGACAAAAGCGTTCGACCGTGGCTCAGGTTGTGGAAACTCTTAGTGCCGGCGGAGCGATGGATTATACCATTATCGTTTCAGCAACAGCATCCGAGCCTGCACCGCTTCAATATATCGCGCCCTACGCAGGCTGTACAATGGGTGAATACTTTATGAAGCAAGGCAAAGACGTGCTCATCGTATATGATGACCTTTCAAAGCACGCCGTTGCGTACAGAGCTCTTTCCCTGCTTATCCGCAGACCGCCCGGAAGAGAAGCATATCCGGGAGACGTATTCTATCTACACTCAAGACTGCTTGAAAGAGCCGCAAATCTTGACAAAGAGTACGGCGGAGGTTCTCTTACAGCATTGCCCATTATCGAAACTCAGGCAGGAGACGTTTCTGCATATATTCCCACCAACGTGATCTCTATTACAGACGGTCAGATATTCCTTGAGACAGAGCTGTTCCACGCAGGTATCCGTCCCGCTGTAAACCCCGGTATTTCCGTATCGCGAGTGGGCGGAAGCGCTCAGATAAAGGCTATGAAAAAGGTCTCGGGAAAATTAAAGCTCGCATACTCTCAATACAGAGAGCTTCAAGCATTTGCACAGTTTGGATCAGACCTTGATAAGGACACGAAGCAGCGTCTTGCACAGGGTGAAAGAATCGTGGAGGTTTTGAAGCAAAGCAAAAGCTCCCCTCTTGCGACAGAAGAGCAGGTCGTTATTATTTACGCAGTAATAAACGATTTACTTACAGATGTTCCCGTAGATAAAATCAGAGATTTTGAAGCAGCGCTTATTGAACATATCGGTGTTGCTCATAATGAAATCTACGAGGAAATCAGAAGCACCGGAGATCTTAGCAAGGAACAGCTTGCTGCATTAAGCGAATATATCAAGGCTTACGTTAAGCAATACCTTGGCACAAGGGAGTGATATAGTATGGCAGCTTCCTCAATGCGCGACATAAAAACACGCATACACAGCGTAGAAAGTACCCGCCAGATCACAAAGGCAATGGAGCTGGTTGCAAGCTCTAAGCTTGTACGTGCAAAACAAAGAATGGAAACTTCAAAAGCCTTCTTTGACCTTTTGCAACAAACGATTGACGATATTATAAACGAATTTCCCGAAAAGAGCTCTCCCTACATGCGACGCAGAGAAAAGCTCCCTGTTTTGTTTATAGTTATCGGCGGTGACAGAGGTCTTGCGGGCGGTTACAATTCAAACGTAATAAAGCTTACCTCATCAAAGGTCTCCGAACTCAAGGCAGAATCAGGCTGTGATGTTTTGTATCTTCCTATCGGAAAACGTATGACAGAGCATTTTTCAAAAATCGGCAATATTATTCCCACCGAATTTGATAAAGCGGAGCATGCGCACACCGGTGAATGCAGAAAAATAGGAGAAGCTGTAGTAAAGGGCTTTGAAAAGGGTCAATTCGGAAAAGTTTTTTTGGTATATACAAAATTTGTTTCTGTTTTGACGCAGGAGCCCTGTATCGAGCAAATTCTACCCTTCTCTTTACCCGAGAAGAAATCGGAAAAAGCAAAGCAGCTTCCTATCTATGAGCCCGGACCCGCAGAGGTTCTTGATATAATCGTTCCGCAATACATCAGCGGTATGCTTTACGGCGCTGTTTGCGAATCGGTTGCCTCTGAATGTGCAGCAAGACGTACGGCAATGGACTCCGCCACAAAAAATGCGGATGCCATGATAGACGAGCTTTCTCTGCATTACAACAGAGCAAGACAAGCAGCAATTACTCAAGAGATTACCGAGATAGTCTCAGGCGCAGACTCACAATAAATCAGTTTCATTTACTAATCATAAGAAAGGATCTTTACTTATGGCTGAAAAAAATGTTGGAAAAGTGATACAGGTTATAGGACCTGTACTTGACATACGCTTCGAACCCGACAAGCTCCCGAACCTGCTCAATGCTATAGAAATAGAACACAACGGGCGTAAAATAATCTGTGAGGTTTCACAGCACATGGGTGACGACGTTGTTCGCTGTATAGCAATGAACTCAACGGACGGACTTGTAAGAGGTGCAGCGGCTGTTGACACGGGTGTCGGCATTACCGTCCCTGTCGGAAATGATACTCTCGGAAGAATTTTTAACGTTTTAGGTGACCCTGTTGATAATAAACCTGCCCCCGAAGATGCGGAGCGTTGGGAAATCCACAGAGACCCTCCATCATACGACGAGCAAGAAGGAACAACCGAAATTCTCGAAACGGGTATTAAGGTAGTAGACCTTATTTGCCCCTACGCAAAGGGTGGTAAAATAGGACTCTTCGGCGGTGCCGGAGTCGGTAAAACAGTCTTAATCATGGAGCTTATAAATAACGTTGCAAAACAGCACGGAGGTCTGTCTGTATTTACCGGTGTCGGAGAAAGAACCCGCGAGGGAAACGATCTTTATCATGAAATGATTGATTCGGGCGTTATCAACAAAACTGCCCTTGTTTACGGTCAGATGAATGAGCCGCCCGGAGCAAGAATGAGAGTCGCACTTTCAGGTCTTACAATGGCTGAATATTTCCGTGACCGCGAAGGACAGGACGTACTCCTTTTTATAGATAATATCTTCCGTTTTACACAGGCAGGAAGCGAAGTGTCAGCGCTTTTGGGAAGAATGCCCTCAGCAGTTGGCTATCAGCCTACCTTGGCAACCGAAATGGGTGCTTTACAGGAAAGAATTACGTCTACGAAAAAAGGCTCCATTACCTCTGTTCAGGCAGTATACGTTCCTGCAGACGACCTTACCGACCCTGCTCCTGCAACAACCTTTGCACACCTTGATGCAACAACGGTTCTTTCAAGGGCAATTTCCTCTCTCGGTATTTATCCTGCAGTTGACCCTCTTGATTCCACTTCACGAATTCTAACCAAGGAAAACGTAGGTCTCGAGCATTATGAGGTAGCACGCGAGGTACAAAAGATACTTCAGCGCTATAAGGAATTACAAGATATTATTGCTATCATGGGTATGGACGAGCTTTCCGGCGAAGATAAGATAATTGTAAGCAGAGCACGAAAAGTACAAAGATTCCTGTCTCAGCCCTTTTCCGTTGCAGAACAGTTTACGGGAATGGAAGGAAAATACGTTCCTCTTCGTGAGACCATCCGTGGTTTTAAAGAAATTCTCGAGGGCAAACACGACGATCTTCCCGAATCAGCATTCCTGTTTGTGGGAACAATTGACGAGGCTGTTGAAAAAGCAAGGTCAGGTGATTCCTGATGCAAGAATTTCCGCTTAGAATCGTTACTCCCAGAGGCGAAAAATATAACGGCAAAGCGACTTCATTGACATTGCGCTCGGTTGTAGGAGACGTATGTATAAGGGCGCGCCACTCAGATTATATTACGGCAATTGACATAGGCAGAGTTTGTATAAGGCTTGCTGATGGGACCGAAAACCGTTGTGCCTGTACGTCAGGTTACTTATCCGTAAAAAACGGAGAAGTTTCAATCGTTGTTGCAGCCTTTGAGTTTTCTGATGAAATTGATATTAAGCGCGCGCTTGAAGCAAAAGAACGTGCCGAGCACACCATAGAAACGTCAAAGGATGATATTGATATTAAACTCGCACAAGTAAAGCTCAGGAGAGCTCTTAACAGAATTAACATTTCAAAAAAATAAAGCAAAAACACCGAGAAAAGCATTAAACCTTTCTCGGTGTTTTCTTTTCATAAATTTACTGAAATTACCTTACGTCGGGAAGAGTTCTGTCAACAGTGTCTTCTACACCGTTCACAATATTGTCACCAACACGATTAATGCCGTCCTTAACGTCCTCAGCACCCTGTTCGATATCATCCATCATATCGCCCGTTGCCGAGGGAGCTGTCGTGCCGCCGTTTGCCTTATCGGTAGCAGTTACAGCACCATTGTTGTTATCGGTTGTGCCGGCGTTGTTTGTTGCTGTATTGCTCGTAGGCACCGCAGTATGAGTCGGAGATTTTGTAGAGTTGGAATGATTATCCTCAACCTTACCGTCTTCAAAGCTACATGCGAATAGTGTTAATGACAAAGCAGCCGTCATTCCCAACAGCGCAAGATTTTTAATAATTTTCATTGCCGTCATCATCCTTTATACTAATTTCTCGCAAATCTATATAAAATCGAAACAAACATCTCAGTACAAATTTGCAACAATGCCGAAACTTGCGTGATTTTCTTGTTCCGATAGTTATAGTTTGTACATAACAATGAAATTTAAAAGCGGAAAATAATGTAAAAAAACAGCCCCTACAGAAAAATCTGTAGGGGCTGCCTTCTATTTGTCCGAACGCGCCGGATAAATATGATTATTCGATAATTTCGGTAACAGATCCTGCACCTACTGTTCTACCACCCTCACGGATAGCAAAACGGAGACCCTGCTCCATAGCGATAGGAGTGATGAGCTGTACTTCCATCTCAACGTTATCACCGGGCATTACCATCTCTGTTCCTGCAGGAAGAGTGATTACACCTGTAACGTCAGTTGTTCTGAAGTAGAACTGAGGTCTGTAGTTGCTGAAGAAAGGCTTATGACGGCCACCCTCTTCTTTGGTCAATACGTAAACCTGACCCTTGAAGTGTGTATGGGGGTTGATCGTGCCGGGTTTAACAAGAACCTGTCCACGCTCGATGTCAGTTCTCTGGATACCACGGAGAAGAGCACCGATGTTGTCACCTGCCTCAGCCTGATCAAGAAGCTTACGGAACATTTCTACACCTGTGATAGTTGTAGAAAGTCTCTCTTCCTTAAGACCAACGATTTCAGCAGCGTCACCAACCTTAACAACACCTCTCTCGAGACGACCTGTAGCAACAGTACCACGACCTGTGATAGTGAATACGTCCTCGATAGGCATAAGGAAAGGCTTATCTGTAGCTCTCTCAGGAGTAGCAATATAGCTGTCTACTGCTGCCATGAGCTCAAGGATGCAAGCGTACTCAGGAGCGCTGGGATCGTTAGAAGCGCACTCGAGAGCCTTAAGAGCAGAACCTCTGATGATCGGAATCTCGTCACCGGGGAAGTCGTACTGGTTGAGAAGCTCTCTGATTTCCATCTCGGAAAGGTCGAGAAGCTCTTCATCCTCGGGAGCAAGCTGGTCGCACTTGTTCATGAATACTACGATGTAAGGAACGCCAACCTGACGAGCGAGAAGGATGTGCTCTCTGGTCTGAGCCTGCGGGCCATCAGGACCGGAAACGAGAAGGATAGCACCGTCCATCTGAGCAGCACCTGTGATCATGTTCTTAACGTAGTCAGCATGTCCGGGGCAGTCAACGTGTGCGTAGTGTCTTGTCTCTGTCTGATACTCAACGTGAGCAGTGTTGATCGTGATACCTCTTGCTCTCTCCTCGGGAGCAGCGTCGATCTGATCGTATGCCTTAACCTCAACAGAATCATCACCAAGACTAAGTGTCTTAGTAATAGCAGCTGTCAAAGTGGTCTTACCATGGACAACGTGACCAATGGTTCCGATATTTACGTGGGGTTTGCTTCTTTCAAACTTGGATTTAGCCATTTTAAAATGTCCTCCTTTTTAATATAAAATATATTTTTTAAACAAAACCGTGTACAAGGTAATCATACACATTTTTTTGTTATATAGCAAGCATTTTTTTCCAAAATGCTTAAAAACAGCGATAAATTACTTCTTTTCTGCAATAACCTTTTCCTGTACGCTCTTCGGAACTTCCTCGTAGTGACTGGGCTCCATTGAAAATGCGCCACGACCCTGAGTCATCGAACGGAGACTGGTTGTGTAACCGAACATCTCTGCAAGAGGTGAAAAAGCTTTAACTTCTTTGATACCTGCGCTTGCATCATCCATGCTCTGGATAGTTGCTCTTCTGGAGTTAAGGCTACCGATAACGTCACCGAGGTTATTCTCGGGAGCAGTTACAACAACCTTCATCATAGGCTCCAAAAGTACGGGGTTAGCATTTCTTACAGCTTCCTTGATAGCCATTGAACCGGCAATCTTAGACGCCATTTCGGATGAGTCAACCTCGTGGTATGAACCGTCTACAAGAGTAACCTTAACGTCTACTACAGGATAGCCTGCAAGTACACCGCCCTGAAGAGCTTCCTGGATACCCTGGTCAACAGGAGCAATGTATTCCTTAGGAATAGCACCGCCGACGATCTTGTTAACGAACTCGTAGCCTTTTCCTCTTTCGAGAGGCTCAACCTCGATAACACAGTGACCGTACTGACCCTTACCACCGGACTGACGAACGAACTTACCTTCCTGCTTAACAGCCTTGCGGATACCTTCTTTGTATGCAACCTGAGGATTACCTACATTAGCCTCAACCTTAAACTCACGGAGGAGACGGTCAACGATAATATCAAGGTGAAGCTCACCCATACCGGAGATAATCGTTTGTCCTGTTTCCGTATCTGTCTTTACTCTGAAGGTAGGATCCTCTTCTGCGAGCTTCTGGAGAGCAATGCTCATCTTCTCCTGACCTGCCTTAGTCTTAGGCTCAACGGCTACTGAAATAACCGGATCAGGGAATTCCATGGACTCGAGAACAATAGGTGCGTTCTCGTCGCAAAGAGTGTTACCTGTGGTAGTATCCTTAAGACCGATAATAGCGGCAATATCACCGGCATATACACGGTCAACCTCAGTTCTCTGGTTAGAGTGCATAAGCACGATACGGCCTACACGCTCCTTCTTGTCCTTTGTTGCGTTAACAACGTAAGAACCTGAAGCAAGAGAACCTGAATAAACTCTGATAAAGCAAAGCTTACCAACGAAGGGGTCTGTCATAATCTTAAATGCGAGAGCTGAAAAAGGCTCATCGTCACTGGGATGTCTTTCAGACTCTGTTCCGTCGGGGAGTACACCCTTAATAGCAGGGATATCGAGCGGTGAAGGCATATAGTCTACAATCGCATCGAGGAGCTGCTGAACACCCTTGTTTCTGTAAGAAGAACCGCAAGTGATAGGAACGATGTGCAATGCAAGGCATCCTTTACGGATAGCAGCCTTGATTTCGTCAACTTCGATTTCCTCTCCTTCAAGATACTTCATCATGAGCTCATCGTCTTCTACTGCAACAGCCTCAAGCATCTCTGCTCTGTACTGCTCTGCAAGCTCAACCATATCATCGGGAATAGCTGTCTTTGTAACGATCTTTCCGTTCTCTCCGCTGTACATATAAGCTTCCATCTTTACGAGGTCTATAATACCAACGAAGTCATCTTCCTTACCGATAGGAAGCTGAATCGGAACTGCATTAGCACCAAGACGTGTTCTGATCATATCTACAACGTGGTAGAAATCAGCACCCATAATATCCATTTTGTTTACGTGACCGATTCTCGGTACTCCGTACTTATCAGCCTGTCTCCAAACTGTCTCGGACTGAGGCTCAACGCCGCCCTTAGCACAGAAAAGTGTTACAGAACCGTCAAGTACACGAAGTGAACGCTCAACCTCAACAGTAAAGTCAACGTGTCCGGGGGTATCGATAATGTTGATACGGGTGTCGGTCTCCTTCGGTGTTCCGCTGTCGGTTACCCAGTGTACTGTAGTAGCCGCGGATGCGATGGTAATACCTCTCTCCTGCTCCTGCTCCATGGAGTCCATGGTTGCGGAACCCTCGTGGGTCTCACCGATTTTATGATTCTTACCTGTGTAGTAAAGAATTCTCTCGGTGGTAGTTGTCTTACCTGCATCGATATGCGCCATGATACCGATATTTCTGGTATTCTTAAGTGAATATTCTCTAGCCATAATAGTTTGATCTCCTTAATCTTACCAACGATAATGTGCAAAAGCTCTGTTTGCCTCTGCCATCTTGTGCATATCTTCTTTTCTTCTGAAAGACGCACCTGTGTTGTTTGTAGCATCGATAATCTCCGCTGCAAGTCTTTCAGCCATAGTCTTTTCGTTACGCTTTCTTGAGAAAGTTACGAGCCATCTGAGACCCAATGCCTGACGTCTTTCGGGACGAACCTCCATAGGAACCTGGTATGTTGAACCACCTACACGTCTTGCTTTAACCTCCAACTGGGGCATAACGTTATTGAGAGCTTCCATAAATACATCAAGGGGCTCTCTGCCGGTCTTCTCCTTAACAATGTCAAATGCTGCATAGCAGATCTTCTGGGCTGTACCCTTCTTACCATCGAGCATAATATTGTTGATGAGCTTTGTTACGATGCAGTCATTATACATCGGATCCGGCAATACTTCTCTTTTTGCAATATAACCTTTTCTCGGCACTTTACTTCCCTCCTTTGAATAATAGGTAATTAATCAATTGACACAAACCTGTGTGTCAACGGTACTCTGCACATGCCGTGTGCAGTCTGAGCCGGCATACTTCTTACTTTTTAGGATATATTGCGATAATTTCCTTTGAAATCACTTCGACAATATATTTTATTGAATTGAAGCGCTTGCTCCAACCCCGGAACGCTTGCTCCGAGTAATTAGTATTCTCCGCACTCTCCGGCTTTTAAACCGGTTTTTCTTGTGTTTCTTGTCGTCAAAATCATTTCAACAGAAATCATCTGACAAGAAATAATCGCAGTTTGCTTAAAGTTTTATATAAGCCTTTGAGCAAGCCTGCAATTACTTCTTCGCACCGCCCTTCGGAACCTTAGCACCGTACTTGGATCTACCCTGCATTCTGTTTGCAACACCTGCAGCATCCAACGTACCTCTGATGATATGGTATCTTACACCGGGGAGGTCCTTAACTCTGCCACCTCTTATAAGAACAACGCTGTGCTCCTGAAGATTGTGACCGATACCGGGAATATAAGCAGTAACTTCCATTCCGTTTGTAAGTCTTACTCTGGCAATTTTTCTGAGAGCTGAGTTAGGCTTCTTAGGAGTAGTAGTTCTAACGTTAGTACAAACACCTCTCTTTTGAGGGCTGCTAATGTCTGTGCTTCTCTTCTGCAAAGAGTTGAAACCCTTCTGCAAAGCAGGAGCTGTAGACTTGTACTCTGCTGTCTGTCTTCCCTTACGAACCAATTGGTTAAATGTCGGCATTCTTTTCACCTCCAATAATATAATCATGTCCAAAAAAGGGCGCAATCGTCCCTCCGCAGACCATTTCATTCTACAACAATTAAAATCGGGTTGTCAAGGGGATTTTTTTCATTTTTGTTCATTCGGCAAAAACGTTTAACCGACGTTGCTGACACCGAGCAGCTTTTGCGGATAATTCAGTCAATTCCGTCGAAAAAAGCAGAACCGTTCAAGTTGTGGTTAGCACAGGTCGGCAGAGAACGTAAGCCCGGAAAGACTGAAAAACGCCCCCGCAGTCCTGAGTCGGACAACGGAGGCGTTCTTAAAGGGCTTAATAAACAGCCTTATTTTTCGAAATCCTCAGAGTTATATGAAAGATACTCTTGTGCAAGATCTTGCATTGCTTCATAGTCAGCATCCGTAACGGCAAATTTGTCGGAAGCCGCTGCTTCATCAACCACCTTATTGTAAAGCTCCGCAAGCATAAAGTACTCTACGTTTGACTTTACAGTCTCATCGGTGGTGGCATCGCTCGCAGTAATTCCATCCGTTCCGTCAAAGGTAGTAAGGCCTACCTTTTTTACAATATAATAACCGCTGTCATCCTTGAATAGCTTTGCGTCGCTGTCTACTGCAACAGCATTATCGCAAGCCCAAAGAATTGCCTCCTCGGGAATTACCAAGGACAAATCAGCAAGCATATTGATATCAAACAAGCCAAGGTCAGTGGTTGCGGTAAGAGAATCCGAGAAGCCCTTTACCATACTCTCAAAGTCCATGCCATCGTTTGTAAGCTCCAGATACTTTTCCGCATCAGCCTTCTTCCGGGCACATTCGTCCTCAGAAAGCGTTTTGCCGTCCTTGTCAAGAGTCGAAACATAAAGATATCTTACAGTAGTGATATCATAGGTATTAGTTCCGTCAACAAGAGCCTCGTCATATTCAGCTCTGAACTTTTCCCAATATTCACCGAGGGCCTTTTCATACACGGAAAGCTCTGACTCATACTTTGCAAAGTCTTCATTGTACTTTTTAAGTGCGGTGTTGTACTCTGCGACAGCCTTATCGTATGCAGTCTTTTCATCTTCCGTAGCATCGTCATCAAGTTTTTTGGGTTCTTCGGGCTTTTTAGGCTCTGTGGGAGCAACAGCCTCCAGCACGTATCCGTTTTCTTTTGCCCAGATTTCCTCATGAAGCTGAGCATACATCTGTGCCTCAGTATAGCGTTTAGCATCGTTAACGTTCATGCCGTACGCATAGAAGAAAAACTCGTCTCTTGTAGTTTTATAATATGAAGCACCGTAATCAGCCTCAGTATCGACAGTCGCAAGCGCTTCTTCAATCTCCTTCTGAGAAATCTCATAGTCGGGATTCTTTTTAATCTCTTCCTTGCCAAGTTCAACGGCAATACGGAATCCGGCGGCAATTTCAAGAGTTCTTTCTATAACAACGTCCAGATACTTTTTCCCGTCCTCATTTTCGGTCTCGAGAAAATCAAGCATCTTCTGATAATTTTCATCCTCTGAAAGCGAGTCGTCATATACGTTCTCTGCACCGTAATAAACTTCACGAAGACCGGTGTAAAGAAAATAGTAAAATTCGTTTGAGTATATCTTCTGGTCTCCCACCTTTGCCACAAAGGTTTCGGTGAGCGCCGCATCATTCGCGGATGAGGGAGCTTTTGTAGAAGAAGGGGCTTCCGTTGCTTTTCCGCCGTTATCGCTGTCATTGGTGCAGCTTACAAGAAGCGTTGCACTGAGAGCCAACGACAACACACCGGCCAAAACTCTCTTAAAATTAATCATTTGTTTTCCTCCTGTTTTTCAACAATTCTGTACATATCGGCGGCATCCGCCTTTTTTGTAGAATCGGTAATATTTAGAATCTCTATTTTAACATTTCCGCTTGCAAAGCTTATTTCCACGATATCTCCGACCTTCACCTCGGCACTTGCCTTAACCGGTCTGCCGTTTATTGAAACTCTGCCCGCATCGCATGCCTCATTTGCAACAACACGTCTTTTTAATATACGTGACACTTTAAGAAATTTATCAATACGCATAAAAGCCTCCGTCAATTCTTTTCAATAACTTTGTCAACATATCGTTTCAGCGCAAGCTCCGCATCCACGCCGTTTTTCTCGGCGAGTCTGCAAATTTCATAAAGGAGCGCTCCAACCTGTTCCTCACTGTCACAGGCATACCGCTTCTCAACTTCCTTTGCTTCCGAAGAGGACTCGTAAACACCCTCTGCCTTACGTATCTTTTTAGCGGCTTTGCCCGCACGCATAAGAGCAGGAAAGCATTGCGGAATATCGTCAAGATCCTCACGAAGCCCGGAAAAACCTTTTTCCTTAAGCTTAGCCTCCTCCCAATTGGAAAGAGCCTCCGCGGAATTGTCCGCATGTGTATCGCCGAAAATATGCGTATGCCTTGAAAGCATTTTTACCGCACAGCGATTTGTCACGTCCTCGAAGCAAAACTCGCCCGATTCTTCACCGATAATACTGTGAAAAATCACTTGAAGCAAAACGTCTCCCAGCTCCTCTTTAAGCTTCTCAACGCTGTTCTTCTGAATCGCGTCCACGGCCTCATAAGCCTCCTCAATCATGGGCTTTATCAGTGAATAATGAGTCTGTTCTCTATCCCAAGGACACCCCTCAGGTGACCGTAACTTCCTTATAATGTCATAAAGCTCCTCAAACCCGTACTTCTCGCCGTTCTGCTTACGAGGCACCTCAATCATAACACTTCTCCTCTTGAAAATATATTTAGTCTGCAATATAATTACAACCGATGGACGTATTGTAACACCGATTCCCTTTTTGTGCAACCCTGTTGAGAATACACTCCCATTCTTAAAGAAAACTTAAAAGCCCAAAGGAGCAGCTGCCCGTGGATAAATATAATTATAATATGGAAGAAATAAAGAAATACATGCAGCTGGCTCTTGCCGAAGCAAAGAAAACGGCAAGAACAAACACGGCAGACGTCCCCGTCGGATGCATTATTACCGACAAGGACGGTAACGTTATCGGAAAGGGGTGCAACACGAGAGAACAGGACGGTTCGGTTCTCGGACATGCAGAAATCAATGCGTTGGAGGATGCAAGAAAAAAAACGGGAAGCTACATATTGGAAGGTGCGTTTATGTACGTAACGTTGGAGCCCTGCCCCATGTGTGCAGGTGCGATTGCAGCAGCCCGTCTTGACACGGTATTTTACGGAGCCTCTAACACGAGCAACGGTGCTTGCGGCACGGTTTGCAATCTGCTGTATCCGACAGTCAACGTTTTCGGTGATATCTGCGCAGAAGAATCCTCAGAAATCTTAAAGACTTTTTTTGCAAAATTAAGACAATAGTTTCATAAAAATCATAAAACTTAATTATTTTTTAATCTTTATCGGTTGACATAATATTTTTAACGGTGTAATATAGTATTGAAAAACCGATTTAGAGATATTCGTCTTTCGGAAGGGCTTTTACAGTATATGAAAGGAAAGAAAATTATCTATTATACCGATGAGCTAAACGACGAGTTTTCGCAAGCTCAAATAACTGCAAAAAAAATCGACGGGAACTACCGGTACGAGCAAAACTCTCTTTTTAAAAAGTTTACGCACGTTTTCTGGTATAGAATAATTGCAATGCCGATTGCCTTTGCTTTTCTGAAGCTCCGCTTTGCACACCGTATTGTAAACCGAAAAGTATTAAAGCAAGCCAAGGATACGGGTTATTTTATCTACGGAAATCACACCCAGCCCGTCGGAGATGCAGTAATTCCCACGTTTATATCATTTCCGCGCGATGCGTACGTCATTGTGCATCCTGCAAACGTGTCTATGCCGTTTTTGGGACGCGTAACGCCTTCCATGGGAGCGATACCCCTTCCTGACGGATTGGAAGCGAACAGGAACTTTGTAAAAGTAATAGAAAAACGAATACAACAAAAAAAGGCAGTCTTTATATATCCCGAAGCCCACATTTGGCCGTACTACACAAAAATACGACCTTTTCAGGCAAAATCGTTTCATTATCCCGTAAAGCAAAAGGTTCCTGTTTTTTGCTTTACGAACACGTATCAGAAACGCCGCTTTTTTAAACACCCGCGTCTGGTAACCTACATTGACGGACCTTTTTATCCGGATGCTTCATTGTCACCGTCTGAGCAAAAAGAGCAGCTCAGAAACATGGTTTACTCGTGCATGTGTAAAAGAAGTGAGCTTTCGGACGTAGTTTGGATAGAATACAGAAAAGAGGAAAAAAGCAGTGATTAACGTTTTATTTTGCGGAAATAATACGGTTTTTGACGGAGTTCTGACCTGTACTCTTTCTATTTTAAAGCGCAGTGACCTCCAAAACGAACCGCTTCGCATATACCTGTTCACAATGGACGTCAGCCACATCAAAGAAAACTATAAACCGATTTCCGACAAGCAGACCGAATTTTTAAGAAGCATTATCAAGGAATACAACAGCGCAAACGAAATTATCAAAATCGACGTCACCGAGCTTTACAACAAAGAATTTGCGAACTGCCCCAACGAAGATGCATATTGCTCTCCGTACACGCTGATAAGGCTCTTTGCAGACGAGGTGCCGGATTTACCTGATAAGCTTTTGTATCTTGATATTGACGTCATGTTCAACCGTGACATAAAACTCTTATACGATATTGACGTATCTGAAGTTGAATACGCCGCGGCAAGAGACCATTACGGCAAATACCTTATAAATCCCAACTATGTAAATGCAGGTGTGCTGCTCTTTAATTTACGTAAAATGAAGGAAACAGGTATTTTGAAAAAAGCAAGAGAGCTCATAAGAACAAAAAAGCTTGTCTTTGCCGACCAAAGTGCCATCATACGGTCCACGTCTAAAAAGAAAATGCTTCCTCAGCGCTTTAACGACCAGAAATTTTTACATAAGCACACTGTAGTAAGGCATTTTTCAAAGAGACTGTTTTATCTTCCGTATCCGCACACGGATAATATTAAGCAGTGGCACGTAAGCCGTGTTCACAAGGTTTTCGGCTACTATCAATTTGACGACGTACTTTATGAATATATTTATTTGAAGAAAAAATTTGAGAGGGAAAATTTATGCTGACAAAACACACAATACCGATTTTTTATGCATGTGACGACAATTTTATGAAATTTACAATTGTTTCGCTGCGCTCAATGATAAATAATGCTTCACCGAAATATAACTATCAGGTTCACGTTTTGCACACCGATATCACACAGGAAATGAAGGAGAGAGTCTATACATTACAGACAGAGAATTTTAAAATTACCTTTGATGATGTCACAGACTATTTAAAGTCGATAAGCGACAAGCTCCCCCTTCGTGATTACTACTCAAAAACCACGTATTACCGCCTGTTTATCGCAGAAATGTTCCCCGAGCTAGACAAGGCAATTTACATTGACAGTGATACGGTCGTATTAGGTGATATTTCCGAGTTTTACAATCACCGTCTCGGAAATAACCTTGTGGGCGCTTGCCGTGAGCAAGCCATGGTGCAGACGGAAGAATACGGCACCTACGTGGAAAAATGCGTGGGAATAGACCGCAACAGCTTTTTTAACGCCGGCGTACTTCTGATAAACTGCCGCCAATTCCGCAAACAAGAAATTCTGGATAAGTTCGTAATGCTTCTTCACACCTACAACTTCGCAGTAACGCAAGACGAAGACTATCTCAACGTTCTTTGCAGCGGCAAGGTTAAATTTATCGATCAGAGGTGGAACACCGAGGTTTTCGGAGAAATTCCCTACCCCAAAAGCGAGTTTAAAATCGTACACTACATAATGGTTTCAAAGCCTTGGCATTACGCTGACTGTCGCTTCGGGGAAATTTTTTGGGAGTATGCAAGTCAAACCGATGTTTACGATGAAATAAAGGCAATTCTCGACAATTACACAGACGAAGAGCGTGCTAGAGATGCCGCCTCCGCAGACAGACTTTTACAACTGGCAATTGCCGAAACAAACAGAGAGGACAACTACCTCAACCGAACCAGGGAAACGTTTTTAGACGAGGACCGTGTGAAAATACTTGAAAAAATTGCTAAATACGAGCAGGAAGGTCGTTTTGACGAGGACGTAGAGGATGACCCACCCACAAAAGAGCTGTTACCCGACGAGGTGGATTATTTACGCACCGGCGTGGCAAGTAAACTGAAATCTAAGCTTGCCTTCATGGCAGCTCGTTCCTACCTGAATACAATCATCCGCAAAAAGCAAATGATTATCAAGGACCTTGTTGGAATAGAAAACTTCAACGGCATATCAAGCGGAGCGGTTCTCACGTGCAATCACTTCAATGCCTTTGACAGCTTCGCCATTCAGCTTGCCTATGAAAACTCAAAGCACAAGCAAAGCGGAAAAAAATTCTACCGCATTATAAGAGAAGGTAATTATACCAATTTCCCGGGCTTTTACGGTTTTCTTATGAGAAACTGCAACACCCTTCCGCTTTCATCAAACATGAACACAATGAAGGAATTCAACAAGGCAACCGACAAGCTCCTTCAGGAAGGAAATTTCGTATTGATATATCCCGAGCAGAGTATGTGGTGGAACTACCGCAAACCAAAGCCTCTGAAAAAGGGCGGTTTTACTTTTGCGGCACGTAATAAAGTTCCGGTGCTTCCATGTTTTATAACAATGCACGATTCAGACATTATCGGTGACGACGGATTCCCTGTTCAAGAATACACGATACACATCAGTCCTCCGATATACCCGGATGATTCCAAAACCCGAAGCGAAAACGTAAAAGAAATGATGCAGAAAAACGCTGACGTCTGGAAAGAAATTTACGAAACCACGTACGGCATACCGCTTGTGTATAATAAATAATAGCTAAAAATTTCCACTGATTACCCTTAAGCAGATTCGTTACAACAACGCAATCTGCTTAAGTTTTTTATATCGACATAACCCTATGATTTAAGAAGGTTTCCGAATTTTCTCTTTGTAACAGACGCACAGTTACCACAGATTACAAAGCTCGTACCCTACGTATTATTTTACCAAAAGCGTCTTTATATTATTTCCGCTCTTTGCATCGATAATAGCCTCATTTATTTGCTCTACTTTATATTTGGCAGCAAGCTTTTCGATTAGCGGATGCAAGTTAGGGTTAGAATCAAGAAATTCAAGATACTTATGCACGTCAATCATAGAATATTGAGAAGAGCCGATGATATGCAATGCCTTAAAAGTAATTATTTGCGGCTGAATTTCAATGCCACCGGACGCGCTATACTGACCGGGAACAAGATATACGCCACGATTTCTTAAAATATCCATACCTTGAACTATTGCTTGCGGCGCACCGGAGGCTTCAAAACAAAGGTCTGCACCAATACCTCCGTTTTCAGACTGCAGTGCCATTGTTACGGCTTCAGTTCCCTCTCTTGTCAGATTATATACCTTATCAGCGCCAAGACTTACCGCCAATTCCTCACGCTTAGTATTGTCACCTGCCGTAATAGCATAAACTTTCTTAACACCCATTCTTTTGAGGTACATTACCGCAAAAGTACCCACAGGTCCAAGGCCCTGCACAACCGCAACATTTACTTTTGAACCTGTTGTGATATAATAAATTAAGTGGGGTGATTTAGTTGAACGAAGAACTTAAATTACATATTAGAAAACTACAAAGACGAGCAACGCTTTCTTTAATTGCAATTCTATCAACCATCATTTCAATCGGCTTTGTAATCTTGCTTTTGTTTATTCCGTCTTTTGTTGCCATCATATTTTTTGTTATTACTGCTGTTTGCATTGTATATCTCATACACAGTAGTCATACTGCTAAAAAAGAGGCAAAAGAAAGCATTTATAAACCTGTCATTTTTAATGCTGATAAGAATTTGACTTTTGAACAAATCGTCAGTATCTTTGAAAATTTAACAAATGAAGAAAATCAACTATCCACTTCGGAAGATGTGCGATTCTTTCGATTAAAGAAAATCTTCAAATTGAGAACCGTAATTTATAAAACGGATAATTTCAATAAGAAAGATTTTGATAACTCAAAAGACCGCATCAATAAAAAGGTAAATAAAGATCTGCATATATCTCAATGGGTTAATCGAATTGAAGCCGGCAATATGATGCGTTTCAATATTATTTGTACCGATATATTAAACGATGCTCTGTATCAATTCCTTTCCCAAAATGCCAATCGAAATTTAACTAGAGTAGAGGGAATTATAAATATTGCTGTTGTTGATAATCAAATTATGATTCCACCACTTTATGGCGAATGCGATTTAGCAGAAATCAGCAGATATAATGGTGTCATTAAATTTATAGATCAATTTTTACTAAAAAACTAACACGCCAAAGACGAGGTGAATTTCACCTCGTCTTTGCTATGTATAGGTCAAAATGTGCTGTTTTTTGTGAAAAATTTTCAATTAAATATTGCCTGAAAGCTCGGTATTTATAAGGCATTTTCGCACTTTTGTGTTATTATAACACGAGCTTCTGTTCTGCGAACTATTCCTGTTGCTTTTATGTTATATTTCTCCTTAAATTAAATAGATTTATACCGTAAGTTTCTGTTTTGTGCAAGGAATAACTCTTGACACTTTAGGGAACAACTCTTATAATAAATTTACAAAAAGTTCCCTAAAAGGAGTTTTAATATGAATAACTATCCTGAAATACAAGAATTATTGGAACAGCGTGCCGACTTGTATGCTCGATTAAAATTATTGGCTTATGACGGTACGCCCGAAATAAAGGAAAACAAAAGCGGCAGATATTTATATATTCGCAAGCGTGTAGGCAGCAGAGTGACCTCAACCTACGTTGACGTTTATTCCGATACATTATATCAATTATTGCTTCGTAACAATGCCGAGGCAAAGGAACTGCGAAAGCAAATTAGAAAAGTTGAAAAAGCGCTTTACGAAAAAGGCTTTACGGAAAATGAGTTATCGCCTGATGTTCTCTTAAACCTCGATTTTGCTCGAATGAATATGAAACTTTCTATTTACGAACAAGCGGTTTTAGAGGGTGTTGCAACCTCTTTCCCACAGACCGAAGATATTATTGAAAACGGTAAAGTTAACGGTGTTACGGCAAGCGACGTACAGAAAATATTAAATCTTAAACACGCATGGGAATTTATTTTAGACAGGGATGTGTTGCAGGTTAAAAGCGACTATTCTATCCTCTGCCATATTGCAAAGCTTGTAAACGAGGGCTTTTTTGCGAGCGGTGGTAGAATAAGAGGAGTACCCGTAACCATTGGCGGTACTTCTTATATCCCACCGCTTCCCATTGAAACCGTTGTTATTGAAAATATTTTAGAAATTATAAGCAAAAATATTGAGCCGATTGATATTGCCATTGAGCTTTGCCTTTACTGTATGAAAACACAGATTTTCAATGATGGTAATAAACGAGCATCGGTAATTTTTGCAAATCATTATTTAATCTCCAAAGCAGGCGGTTTGCTTGTTATCCCCGAAAATCACGTGCCTGAATTTAAAAAACTTTTAATCAAGTACTATGAAAATAAAGATAAAAGTGAAATTAAAGAGTTTTTAAAACAAAACTGTCATAAGAATTTTAGATAACGCAAAGGGGAGTGATTTCACTCCGCTTTTGCTATGTATAGGTCAAAATGTGCTGTTTTTTGTGAAAAAATTTCAATTGCTTTCATATATACATTTCTCCTTAAATTACAGATTGCGTTGTTATCTGTAATTTGAGGAGATTTGTACCGTGTGAATTTACGGTTGAATCTAAATATGATATAATAAACTAAACGAGGTGATGTTATGAAAGTCTTGTAAAAGATTATCAATAATAATTACCGCCGAGCATTTGCCTTCTTCTCACAAGTAAGTTTACAAGCTACGGCAGAGGAGTTGTTTCCTCTGTCGATTTGTGTTATGATCAAACTACCAAAGAGCCTCCCTTTGCACTGTGCGTTTGTTAAGCAAAGGCAAAACGACGATAAAGGAGATAAACCATGTTTATAACAAAGAAAAAGAAAATACAGAAATATTTAGAACAAAAAGCGGACGATAATAAAAGTGCATTTGATTTTCTTCTTTCTGATTATTTAACCGGATTACTAAAAGAAGATCTTATGTCCTTTGGAATAAAGAAAACCGAAATACATATAGATTGGCTTGATGATATAAAGTGTATCGGAATACAAGGACGATATGAAGAATACTATTTGGATTTGCAAATTTATCCGAATGAATTTAGTATTTCGTTTGATCCTGATGAACCTGATGAAGACGTTTCATATTCATTAGAAAGCAAAGAACAGCTATATAAAGTGTTATCAGAGGCCATTAAAGCTCTATAAAACAAAGGCGGTGGTTTTGTGAAAAGAATATCAGTTATAACCATATTATTATTTATGATATTCTCTCTTACCGGATGCAATAGAATTCTCGGAGGGGCTATGTTAGAAAAATTTGGAATGGAATTTACATCACAAATTGAAATGATGGAAGAATGTTTAGATATTGATTTAGATGATTTAAATGATTCTAATATAAAAACAATTTATTCTCATACCGACCCTGATGGCAATGATTTAACCATCCGCTATCTGGATTTAGAGGGTGCGGGTGAACTTGTTGAAAATGATATTATCAATTCCGATAATTGGCAAGCTATCCCTTATGACAGCACAATTGAAAACTTGCTTGAATCAAGTGGCGCAAGTGAACAATTCGATTTTACAGGCATTAAGAATGGACACTTTGTTATAAGCGGCGTTTGCGACGATAAAGACGCGTTTGATTTTGATCGCAATAATTTTAATAAATGGTATGGCTTTGAAATCGGCATTTGGGATTCCAATAATGAAACTCTCTATTTTATTTCAATTACAGACCAATCCAAAGCATAAGCTTATTTATATAAAAAGCGAGGTGAAATTCACCTC
>JAZPZG010000043.1:0-11907 GCA_045544575.1 Clostridia bacterium | reverse complement strand
TGTAAGCGTACCTACTACGAAATTATCGTAGTACATCAAGTCAGTGAGATTAGCCTCACCGTTTTCTGCATAGCCGTGCTGGTCAAGTCTGAAACCGTAAACAGCTCCGGGTGTCTCAAAGTGTGTATACGTTCCGCAGATTTCATTGTTCACTACTACCATATACTGATTGCTGCCGGGATTCATTACGAATGTAATTGTATAATCGGTATTCGCATCAAGCTCCTTTGCAACGGTAAGCTTACGGCCGTTGCCGTCTGCTGCAAGGACATCATCCCACACCTGCAAAGCTGCTTTGCCGTTATATGACGAGATTATTGCAATCTGGTTAAGCCAATTCCATGCCTCAGCGCCGTTTGTAAGGTCGGTTACTATACGGATTGCTACACCGTAGTCACCTGCTACAGCGTAATTGAAATCAAACTGTACTGCTACAGGTTCATCGGAGATAGCTGATTCCATCATGTATGCATAAGATGATACAGGAACTCCGCTTGCACCCCATCTGTAAAGCTGCATTTCTACATCGCCGTTGCCGTTTCTGTCAACGTAGATAGGCGCACCCATTCCCTCCGAACCTGAAGTAGCTTCGTTTGCATCGAGGTCATCCGATATTACAGGGTAAACGGTTTTATCCCATGGGCCTGAAGTAGGTGCCTCCGTAACGTTAACTCCGCTGAATTGTAACGCAAGAGCCGAGGCAGCAGAAGCGGAAGCGGCAAAGCCCCAGTTGCTTATTATAACCTGATTGCCGTTTGCGGTGTTTTCCTCAAAAAAGTCAAGTCTGATACCGTTTAGTTTGCCGGTCCAAAGAGGAATAGAGGACAGGTTTACTATAGCAGTTTGCCACGTGCCGTTGGTAGTCATAGTAAACTTTGTATACGAATCTCCCGTTGCAGCCAAAGTGTTTCCCGCACACGGAAACATACCGAAGGTACTCGCAGAACTGCCTGCCGTGGTTTTATAGCGTAATGCAATATATTTATACGCATCTGCACTTACCGTATCTGTTGCGCCTGCGAAATTAAACATTACGTAGGGATCAGAGCCTGTTGTGGTGAGCACGAGATTTCCGTCACTGATAGAAGCAGTACAGTTGTTATTTCCGCTGAAAGCGTACTCCATGCCTGCTTTAAATTCAATATCAAAGGGGTTGAATCTTACGGGCGCCTGGATATAATCCAGCGAGCCTTGCTTTGTGCAAGAAGGTGTAGGATCATAAAGAAGTGCAAGTGTATTCCAAACGCTTCTTACGGAACCATCTGAATAGCAAGCTCTCTCAACGTAGGATCCCGCCTCAATTGTAACCATTTGAGTAGATCCGCCTCCGTCTAAAAGAAAGCAGGTGTTGTACCCGACGTCTTGACAGAAGGATATCATTTCGGAAAACTGAAGGCCTACGTAGCTTCCGTGAGAGCTGGATGTAACAGTTGCCATCATCACGGTGCCGTCATCCTTAAAACCAATTATGTTTGAAGGGTACTCCGATGTATTTCCGTTAAGACTTGTATCATAAGGCGTGCCGTTTCGCATTATCATAATATGACCGCCTATAGCCTCAGTACACTTTGCCCAAAGATCGTTATTTCCCCAGACATCGTTAAGCTCTGTTTTTACGGTAACACTGCTTCCTACGGCAAAACTGCTGAGAAGTGAAGTCTTGGTTCCGCGGGCGGTAATAATGATATTATTGTCCGTAAGTCCCGCAGGTCTGTCGGTGGTTCCGCTCGCATAGACGGCAGAAATTGTACCTGTAACAGTGCCGCCGTGAGTAAACTTATTAGAGCCATTCACGGTAACGACAAGCTCATAAGCATCCGAGGGTACTCCGTTTGTGTTGTTCAGACGGTTGTTGTATACATAGAGAGCGTTGTTTGCGGGTGCTCTGTTAAGACCGTCAGCTGTAATACTTGTTCCGTTTATGGTGATTGTTGTATTTACTTCAAGCATACCGATTACGGGCTGATTGTCAGAAGTGATTCCGAAAGAATACGGACCGTCAAAGACTATCTCTTGGTCGGTAATCTGGCTGCACCAAATTTCGCTGTCTAAAATGGTAACACCGCTTGCAACTCTGTAGCTTGCAGTCATGTTGTCAATATACAAATCGTTGCCGTCCGCCCAATGCATCCAATCACCGTTAACAGCCGCAAGAACAGTGCTGTCACCGTTACTGTAATAGTTTTCAATCTCGTTTTTTACGGTATTTGCATTCTTTAAATAGTTCGTATTTGTCGTCGTATTATGGTTGCTTATAACGTCAAACGTAAGCTTAGTGTTGGAAAGGTCAGCTTCCACGATGTTGATAATTCTGCCATAACTGCTGGATGTTGCGTATCCCGAACCTGCTGCAACGGTAACTCTAGTATAGTCTGCCCCCGAATCGGTACTTCCTACCATAAGGTTCGAAGCAACATTTGACGTCTCGCCGGTAAAAGTATACGCTGTCGCTCTTGAAGAAATGCCGCCACCTGTCATAAAAGTACAAGCGGCAACAGAACATGCCAAAAGAAAAGAAACACCTCTTTTAAAATAATTTTTCATACTTTTCAAACTCCAAACAAATAAAATTATATTAAAATCAAATTCCCCTTAAAGTGTAATTTACTTTTCCGTTAAGGCCCTCCGCAAGGCTTTCAAGTTCATCCTTGGAAAAAGCACTGAAGTTTATCGTTTGGTAAAGCTCACCTACCAAATCACCCGAATCTATATACATCTGTAAAAAGTAATTTTTTTCTCCGCAGAGCCAATTACCTATTTCGTCAAGATCCGACTTTGTGTGTATTCCCTTTACGAGCGTGGTACGAAACTCATGCGTCACGCCGCTTTTTCTTATAATTTCCACACTGCGCTTCACTGCGTCAACATCGGGATGCTCAAGCCCCGTTGCAAATGCGTAATTTTCAGGAGCACTCTTTATGTCCATTGCAATATAGTCAACAAGCTCTGCTTTGATAATACGTTCTAACCGTTCGGGAAAGAAACCGTTAGTATCAAGCTTAACAAGGAACCCGTACTCCTTTATCTTTTTGAGAAAAGTCTCGATTTCGGGCTGTAAAAGGGGTTCTCCTCCCGTGACACACACACCGTCCAACAAGCCGCTTCGTTTCTTTAAAAACTTAAAAAACTCTTCCTCCGATATGTACTCGCCATCGTTATTTTCTCCCAAGACAAGCTGTGCATTGTGACAAAAAGGACAACGCAGATTGCATCCGAAGGTAAAGACCGTACAAGCAGTCCTGCCCGGAAAATCAAGTAATGTTAATTTTTGAAGTGCCTTAATTTTCATAGCTTTATTCCCTAAAAAAATCCTATTACGACTCAAAAAGCGCACGGGCAAATTCTTCCGCATTAAAAGGTTGCATGTCATCAATGCTTTCGCCCACACCAACCAATCTCACGGGAATTCCGAGCTCCTTGCATATAGAAACCACTATACCGCCCTTTGATGAGCCGTCAAGCTTAGTAAGTATTATGCCTGTAATGTCCGCAACCTCGGAAAATGCACGCGCTTGATTAACTGCATTCTGACCTGTCGTAGCATCGAGAACCAAAAATGTTTCACGGTGTACGTTCGGCATTTCGCGCTCAACCACTTTGTTCATTTTAGCAAGCTCTGCCATAAGATTTTTTTTGTTGTGCAGGCGTCCTGCTGTGTCACAGATAAGAACGTCCGTATTACGTGACTTTGCGGCGCGGCAAGCATCAAAAAGAACTGCCGCAGGGTCAGCACCCTCGTGTTGCTTTATCATGTCAACGCCTACACGCTCAGCCCAAACCTCAAGCTGTTCAATAGCAGCAGCTCTGAACGTATCTCCTGCCGCCAATAAAACACTCTTTCCGGAAGCCTTATACCTTGCCGCAAGCTTTCCGATGGAAGTGGTTTTTCCGACACCGTTAACACCTATAACGGTAATTACCGCAGGCACGGCAGAAAGATTTATCCCCGGCTCTTTGCTTCCCTTAAGAATAGTGCAGATTTCCTCTTGTAAAACCTGCTTTACAACGTCTGTCGAGGTTATTTTCTCTGCTTTAATTCGCTCGCGGAGACTTTCCATTATATAATCTGAGGTTTCGACACCGAAATCAGACATTATCAAAATATCCTCGAGTTCTTCGAGCATATCCTCGTCTACCACACCGAAGCCTGCAAGCATTTTATCAATACTTCCCAAAAAGCTGTCCTTTGTCTTTTTGAGGCCCTGCTTTAATTTATCAAAAAAACCCATAATTAACTCCTAAAATTATATTTTAACACTGAGTACTCTTGAAACGCCCTTCTCTTCCATTGTTACACCGTAAAGCGCATCCGCAGACTCCATAGTTCCCTTTCTATGGGAAATAAGTATAAGCTGTGTATCCTTTGAAAGAGCCTTTGTATAATTTGCAAAACGGTAGACGTTGGCATCATCAAGCGCAGACTCTATCTCGTCGAGCATACAAAACGGAGTGGGACGCATTCTCAAAATACCGAATAACAAAGCAATTGCCGTAAGAGCTCTTTCTCCGCCCGACAAAAGCATCATATTCTGCAGCTTCTTTCCGGGGGGCTGTGCCTGTATTTCAATACCGCTCTCTAAAACGTCCGACTCATCGGAAAGGATGATATCTGCCTTGCCGCCGCCGAAAAGTTCACTGAAAACAACTTTAAAATTCTCACGGATAATGGCAAACTGCTCCTTGAACTGTTTTTGCATTACCTGCGTAAGCTCGCCTATTACGCGGCTGAGTTTAACACGTGTTTCCTCCACGTCCTTTCTTTGAACGGTAAGGAAATTATAACGTTCCTGTGTGCTTTCAAGCTCCTGAATGGAATCCACGTTGACGTTGCCGAGACGTTTTATTCCGTTACGCAGCTCCGAAATGCGTTTTTTACACTCGTCAAGATTCTCAGGAGTCTCGCCTCCGGTAATCTCAAGAGCCTTTGAATACGTAAGCTCGTACTCCTCCCACAGACGGTTGTTGTTATAATCGTATTCATGCTCGGATCTCATGCGGCGCACGTCAAGTCTTCCCGCTTCCTCACGCAAATATCCTACCGCAGTAGTGATTTCGGAGATTTTTTCTATCATGCCCTTAAGGTCATCGTCAATCTCTTTTTTTGCTGCAAAAAGCTCACGGCAACGTTCACCCGTACTATCACGCTCCGCGCTGACGTCTTTAAGACTGACTTTAAGTCTTTCGTTCTCTTCGGCAAGCTCCGAGGCGTTTTTCTTTGCTTCCTCAATCTGTGTTAAAACAGTTTCGGAATATTCGCCTGCATATTCAAGCTCCGAGGAAAGTCTGTCGTGCTCCTCAGTGCAACGATCGATTTTATTCTGAACGTCGCTTTGTTTAAGTCTGAGTACGGTAATGTCGTTTTGTTGTTTTTCTCTCTGCTGTGACAAAGCCTGTGCGCCTGCCTCAAGCTCTGCAAGGCCCTTCTCAAGCTCTTTTGCAGAAGCAAGCAACAGCTCAGCCTCCGCCTTAAAGTCAGTAATGGCTTTTTGAGAAGCCTCTTTGCTGACCTTTTGAGCCTCAAGCTCGGAAATAATATTTGCGTTTCGTTTTGATGCAGTATCGGCAGTTGCAAGCAATGCCCTAAGCTCCGCACCCATCGTCGCACAATTAAGTTCAAGCTCTCTGATTTCTTCCGAAAGAGCAGAATGGAGCTCTTCCTCACTGTCAAGCTGCTGTTGAAGTCTCTTTTGCTCAGCCTTCATTGTTTCAGCCTTTTTCTTGCCGTTTTCTATAAGCCTTTGCAGCTCGGGAATTTCACGTGTTCTTGAAAGAGCGCCGCCGCGATTTCCCTTTTCGGGACTTCCGCCCGTTATAGCACCTGAGGTCCTCAAAATATCTCCCTGACGTGTAACGCACATGAAAGCATAGCTGAACTTTCTTGCCGCCGCAACAGCGGTATCGAGATCCTCAAACACGGCAACCTTACCAAGCAGACTGTACACAATATTTTCAAACATTGAATCATATTCTACAAGCTCTGCGGCAATGCCGATAAAGCCGCTCATCACTTTCAATTTATTGAAAGTGTCGCGCTCCATTGAGCGCCCGCTTACAGCGGTGAGCGGCAAAAACGTTGCTCTTCCCAACCGATTCTGCCTCAGATATTCAATTGCCTGCTTTGCATCCTCCTCCGTTTCGGTAACAATATCCTGATATGCATTACCTAAAGCGGTCTCAATTGCAAGCTCGTCTTCCTTTTCTACTCTTATAATCTGAGCTACGGCGCCGTGAATTCCTTTACCGAAGTTTTTATTTTCACGACAAAGAGTAAGAATCTCCTTAACACTCTTTGCGTAGCCCTCAAAATTTTGCTCCATTTCAGAAAGGAGCTTTACCTGGGCTTCCGCACTGTTTATTGCAGTCAATACGTCTGAAATGTGTGCCGTCGATGCATCAATGGCATCATACAGTCCGTCAATTGTTTTCTCGCTTGCTTCGAAAATTTTATTTGCCTCTGCAAGCTTGTCCGCAAGTGTATCAAATTTAACCTTGAGCTCTGCAGCTTCTTTTTCCGCTTTCTCGGTTTCGTCAGTGCTTTTACCGAGTTCTCCGCCCAAGTCTTGAATTCGCCTGTCGTATATTTCAAGCTGAGCCGCAAGTGCTTCAGCCGCACTTATTCTTCTGCCTGCTTCAAGCTTCTTTTCCACAAGCTCACGATTTGCCGCGGCAGCCTTTTCAGAGTCGCCGCTTATTGCCTGAACTATCTGTCTTAACGCTTCACAAGCCGCTTCAAGGTCCGCATTTACCGTAACAAGCTCTTCGCTGAATTTCTCAGCCGACTTTTCCAATTCCTCTATGCGAAGCTTCTGCTCACCTGTTCTGCCCGCTCTGATTTCAAGCTCTGCCTCCATGCGAGCACGATCTGCGGTAACGGTACTTATCCGCTGCTCATTCATCGCTATTTCTGCAGTTATGTGCTGTGCATTCTTTTCAAGCTCGAATGCACGTTCTTTAGCAGCTGTGTACTCACCTTCAAGCTTTGCACTCTGCTCTGTTTTTACGCGGTTTTCTTCCTTTACTCGCTCTGCGAGCTCTTCATTTTCGGCAATCTGCTTCTGCACAATTTCATATTTGCCTTTAATCTCTTCCAATTTCTCGGAAGCGCTTCTTATGCCGTCGACAAGAACGCCTACTTCTATATCACGAAGCTCATATCGAAGTTTAAGATATTGCTGAGCTGTTGCCGCCTGTCTCTTAAGAGCAGATATCTGAAGCTCCAACTCACTGATTATGTCGTCAATACGGAGCAGGTTTTGTTCTGCAGAAGCAAGCTTTCTCTCGCTTTCCTGCTTTTGCATACGGTACTTCATTATTCCCGATGCCTCTTCAAAAATGCCGCGCCTTTCGTCTGATTTTGAGCTCAGTATCTCGTCTACCTTGCCCTGTCCGATAATCGAATAGCCTTCCTTACCGATACCGGTATCCGCAAAAAGCAAATGTATGTCTTTCAATCTGCAGTTTGCTCCGTTTATAAGGTATTCACTTTCTCCTGAACGGAAAAGCCTTCTCGTAACCTTTACTTCTTCGTACGCAATATTAAGAGTACCATCGCTGTTATCCATAACAATGGACACCTCGGCATACCCTACCGGCTTTCTGTTTTCCGTTCCGGAAAAAATTACGTCCTCCATACGGCCGCCACGCAGTGTTTTGGGACTCTGTTCACCCAAAACCCAACGAATTGCATCGGAAATATTACTTTTTCCGCTGCCGTTAGGACCTACGACGGCTGTAATACCGTCGCCAAACTCCAATACTGTTTTATCTGCAAAGGACTTGAATCCCTGCATTTCCAATCTTCTGAAATACACTATTTATCCTCCAGCTTCTCAAGTGTAAGCTTTACAAGTTCCATTATCTCTTCAGCACATTCCATGTAATTTTCTATGTCTCCGCCGTAAGGATCCTCCACGTCAATGTTGTTTCCGAGAAGAGCATCATCCTCGTCAACGTCCGAATCGTCACCCTGCGAACCGATAGCAAATTCTTTGAGTGAATAGACCTTGCCCTCTGCCTCGGAGTAGCAGTCCAAAATAGCATGCTTCTGATTTTCCTCCATAGTAAAAATAAGGTCGTTTTCTTCGATCATTTCTTCGGTAAGCTTTTTGGCTTTGTGCTTGTCGTTTTTAATATCATAAAGCTTTTCAAGTGCCTCGACAGCACACTCGTTAGCTTCATCATCCTCAACAGCAAAAAGTCCTGCTGAGGAAACTTTTAAATCGCCTTTTTGTAATCGGTCGTCATCGGCCGCCTCATCGACAAGTTCCTTCATCATTGCCTCTGCCATAAAGCTTCTGCAGGTATTGCCGGTGCAAACAAAAAGAATACGCATATAAAAGTTCACATCCTTTCGAAATTTATTATCAACACTTTATTATTTCGCCGCCCGCAGCGCGGTACAGTCTGTTTGCAACCGCATTTCCGACACCGTCTGTCGGTACCGCCTCCGCAAGTACTTTTTTTACACCTATTTCATCAAAATGTCGCAGCAACTTAAAAAGCTTTGTCGCTTGTGCAAGAGAATCACTGCGGCTTCCCAAAGAAAACACGTTGGGCAACGTTTCATAGTAGGGAACGTTTTCATCAGTAGTCATAATTCCCACCGGCTCACCTTTAAGCAAGGCTGCCATTGCCTCTATTTTTATGCTACGCTTTACTGATGCATCTTCTCCTTCATAAATAACAACCTGTGCCTCAGGAGAATAATGCGTATATTTCATTCCCGGAGATTTCGGTGTTTCACCGGGCTTCAGCTCTTCTCTCCAATCACAAAGAGTTACTTGTCCCAGAACTCTCTTTACGTCCTCCGGTGTTATAGCTCCCGGTCTTAAAATAATCGGACTTTCTCCGCTTACGTCAAGTACGGTTGACTCAACCCCCACGGAACAGTCGCCGCCGTCAATTATTACGTCAACACGGCCCATAAGGTCTTCTGTTACGTGTGCAGCACACGAAGGGCTCGGTTTTCCTGATAAATTGGCGCTCGGAGCCGCAATCGGAACTCCGGCAAGCTCTATCAACATCCTCGCAATAGGATTTGCAGGCATTCGGATTCCCACCGTCTTCAAACCGCAGGACACACACTCCGGTATCTCGGGGGCTTTATCAACGATTACCGTAACGGGACCCGGCCAATAAGCCTCACCCAATGCCGTAAGAGCATCAGACTGTCGTCTTTCGCAATCCGTTATCAACGGCAACATGTCATAGTCGCTGATATGTACGATAAGAGGGTTATCATTAGGTCTGCCTTTTGCTTTAAAAATGTTGTTAACAGCCTCTGCATCGAAGGCATTTGCACCGAGACCGTAAACAGTCTCCGTAGGAAAGCATACAAGGCCTCCGTTTTTCAAAACCTCAGCACACTCTCTCAGTGCTTCTATATCAATATTTTCAGGGTCGATTTTTACGACCTTGGTTTTTATTTGGTTAGCTTCTGCCGGCGAGTTACTCAAAGTCATCAAACGCTCCTTCTCCCGCATTTCCTTCCTGACTGCCGATTGCAAGCTTGGCTGCCCTGTCTGCAGTTACAAGCCCGTCGACAACACCGTCAATATCACCGTCTAAAAAGTCGGTAAGATTATACACCGTAAGCTCAATGCGGTGATCGGTAATTCGATTCTGAGGATAATTATAGGTTCTTATCCTCTCGCTTCTGTCTCCCGTACCTACCTGGCTTCGCCTTTCCTCGGCAATATCGTTTTGCTGCTTACTGCTGTAAAGATCCATAAGCCTTGACTTCAGGACTTTAATAGCTTTTTCTTTATTTTTAAGCTGAGAACGCTGATCCTGACACGTTACCACAAGGCCCGTAGGTCTGTGAGTAAGACGAATTGCAGACTCGGTTTTATTTATATGCTGACCGCCTGCTCCGCCGGACCTGTACGTATCAACGTCCACATCATTCATATTCAAATCAAATTCCACGTCATCTACTTCGGGCAAAACCGCAACAGTCGCCGTAGACGTATGAATTCTGCCGCCTGATTCGGTTGCAGGAACTCGTTGCACACGATGAACACCGCTTTCAAATTTTAAACGGCTGTAGACACCTTGTCCTTCAATAGTAAAAACTATCTCTTTATATCCGCCTATTTCGGTTTCGTTTGCATCCATAACGGACACAGTCCACCCGCGGCTTTCAGCGTATTTTGTATACATTCTGAAAAGCACGGCAGAGAACAACGCAGCTTCCTCTCCGCCTGCGCCGCCTCTTATTTCAACGATAACATTTTTTGAATCATTGGGGTCCTTAGGCATGAGCAATTCTTTAAGCTTTACGGAAAGCTCTTTAAGTTTCGTTTTACACTCGTCGTATTCCATCTGTGCAAGCTCCTTAAACTCAGGATCGTGCGACTCTGCAATAATAGACTTAGCTTCCTCAAAAGATTCCTTAACCCTTTTATATTCTCTGTATACCTCAACCGTCTCAGAAAGTGCTGCGTGCTCTTTTATAACACTTTTATAGAGCTCCGAATTTCCCAATATCTCGGGGTCCGTAAGCTTCTGCTCCAATTCTTCAAATCGGTTTTGTGCAGCCTCAAGGCTTGCTATCATGATTTTTTCTCCTCACGAAATTAGTCGAAATTATATTTTAGTTCTGCCCTGCAATGCTTTTGCAAGAGTTATTTCATCAGCATATTCAATGTCGCCGCCTACGGGTAAGCCGTGTGCTATTCGGGTAACCTTTATACCGAGTGGGGACAGCAACTTTGAGATGTACATTGCGGTAGTTTCTCCCTCAACGGTGGGATTCGTCGCAACAATAACCTCTTCCGTTTCTTCTGTCATTCTTGAGACAAGCTCCTTTAGCCTTATGTCGTCGGGATCAATGCCCCTTGAGGGAGAAATAACTCCGTGAAGCACGTGATAAAGCCCTCTGAACTCCATAGCTCTTTCCATTGCCACCACGTCGCGAGGGTCCTCAACCACGCAAATAATGCTCTTGTCTCTTGCAGGATTTCCGCAAATGTCACATATATCCTTGTCGGACATATTCTGGCACACAGAACAAAATCTAAGGCTTTTGCGTGCCTCAATCATCGTTTCGGCAAAACGTTCAACAACGTCGTTGCTCTGATTAAGGAGGTGAAATGCCACACGCTGCGCCGACTTATGCCCTATTCCGGGTAATTTTTCAAACTGTTCAATTAACCTTGCAACGCTGTCTGCATACAGTGCCATGGCCGTCTCCTCCGTAATATAATTTTACATTTTAAGCGCTGCGGAATACTTGCCCATACGCTCTTCGGTCTCGGCATCAACCTTCGATGCTCCGTCGTTAAATGCAGCTACAATAAGGTCCTGTAACATTTCAACATCATCGGGATCAACAACTTCAGGCTTGATTTCCACGCTCTCGACGGTCTTATCACCCTTCATAATAATTTTTACGGCTCCGCCTCCCGACGTACCCTCAAACGTTGCATCATTAATCTCAGACTGTTCCTTTTCCATATCAGCCTGCATCTTTTGAGCCTGTCTGAGCATCTGTTGCATATTTCCGCCGCCGAAATTCATACCTCCCATAGAGTTGCTCTTTCCGCTGGGACGTCCGAATCCGCCTCTCATACCCTTTGCCATAAATAAACCTCCAAGTTAAGCGGTATTACCCGCAAAATATCATAATCATTGTAATTATACCACAACCCGATTTTAACAGCAAGTATAAAAGTGCCAAAAAAGCCCTCCGCTGACAGCACAACGCCGGCGGAGGGTATGTTTAATCAATCTTTTTTATTTTTAACCAAGAATACCGTTGAGTATCTGTGTAACAGTAATGATGTTGATAGTACCGCCGTTCACTTCAGCTGCAGCATCAAGGTAGCAACCCTCAAGAGTAGATGTACCTCTGATGTGCTGAATGATAGCCTGTGCATCAGCTGTTTCAACGCCGTTAGAGCCGTT
>JAZPZG010000042.1:0-8727 GCA_045544575.1 Clostridia bacterium | reverse complement strand
TAACACATCTTGTACCGTCACGGTAGATCGTTTTGTTATTTCTTACTGCAATTACTCTGTCAAGTTTCATAATTGTCTCCTCCCTCCGTTAAGCCTTTTTACTCTTGCGGTATGCCGCCTTTATCTCATCCTTTTTTCCGCCTACGTATACATCTGCTGCAGTAGGCTTCTCTGTTTCAGTAAAATGCTTTCCGTAATAAGCATTCAAGTACATCTGCTTAATTTCACTCATCAGCGGATAACGGGGATTTGCGCCGGTGCACTGGTCATCAAATGCCTGCTCAACCATGTCATCCAAACGGTCGAGGAAGTCTTTCTCGTCACTACCATAATCCTTAATTGTATCCTTGATACCAACGCGAGCCTTAAGCTCATTGATAGCTTTGATGAGATTTTCAAGCTTCTCCTCGTCAGTCTTACCGCCAAGACCGAGGTAATCAGCGATTTCAGCGTAACGAGCAAGGGTATGAGGATGATCGTACTGAGAGAAGGTACCCATCTTAGCAGGTGCCTCAGCCGCATTGAAGCGGAGAACCTCCTCAATCATAAGAGCGTTAGCAACGCCGTGAGGGAGATGATGGAAAGCACCGAGCTTATGTGCCATTGAGTGACATACACCCAGGAATGCATTTGCAAAAGACATTCCTGCCATAGTTGCGGCATTTGCCATCTTCTCACGTGCCTCTACGTCGGTTTGGCCGTTATCGTATGCACGGGGCAGATACTTGAAGATATTCTTAAGGGCCTGAAGAGCAAGGCCGTCAGTATAATCGGTAGCCAGCATTGCCGCATAAGCCTCTACTGCATGTGTAACGGCATCGATACCGGAAGCAGCAGTTAAGCCCTTAGGAGCACTCATATGGAAATCGGTATCAATGATTGCCATGTTGGGGAGCAGCTCGTAGTCAGCAAGAGGATACTTTACGCCTGTATTCTCATCAGTGATAACAGCGAAAGGTGTAACCTCAGAACCGGTACCGGCAGACGTCGGGATAGCGATGAAGTATGCCTTCTCACCCATCTTGGGGAAGGTGTATACTCTCTTACGGATATCAATGAATCTCATTGCCATATCCATAAAGTCTGCTTCGGGATGCTCATAGAGAACCCACATGATCTTTGCGGCGTCCATTGCAGAACCGCCGCCGAGAGCGATGATTGTGTCAGGCTGAAATGCTGCCATTTGCTTTGCGCCCTCAGTTGCATTTCCGAGAGTAGGGTCAGGCTGAACGTTAAAGAATGTTGTATGCGCAATACCCATTTCATCAAGTTTATCCGTAATCGGCTTAGTATAACCATTCTGATAAAGAAACGTATCGGTTACAATAAACGCCTTTTTAGCACCGCGTACACTTCTGAGCTCATCTAAAGCTACCGGCAAGCAGCCCTTCTTTATATATACCTTTTCGGGAGCACGGAACCAAAGCATATTTTCCCTTCTTTCTGCTACTGTTTTTATATTCAAGAGGTGCTTAACACCTACGTTTTCAGACACACTGTTACCACCCCAAGAGCCGCAACCCAACGTAAGAGACGGTGCAAGCTTAAAGTTATAAAGGTCGCCGATACCGCCGTGTGATGAAGGTGTATTAACGAGAATACGGCAAGTCTTCATACGGGAAGCAAAATTTGCCAACTTCTCCTTTTCAGTCACCTCATTGAGGTAAACGCTTGACGTATGTCCGTATCCTCCGTCTGCAACAAGATGCTCTGCTTTGCACAGCGCGTCTTCAAAATCCTTTGCTTTATACATGGCAAGTACGGGGCTTAGTTTTTCATGAGCAAACTCCTCGGAAAGCTCAACACTTTCAACCTCACCGATAAGAATTTTGGTACCCTCAGGTACAACTACACCGGCAAGCTCTGCAATTTTAGCGGCAGGCTGACCAACAATTTTAGCATTTAATGCGCCGTTGATGATGATAGTCTTACGAACCTTTTCTGTCTGTGCAGCATTTAAGAAATAGCAGCCTCTTGTTGCAAACTCTTCTTTTACTGCATCATATATGTTTTCAAGCACAATAACCGACTGCTCGGAAGCGCAAATCATACCGTTGTCAAATGTCTTTGAGTGAATAATTGAGTTAACTGCAAGGAGAATATCTGCAGAATCGTCAATTATGGCAGGAGTATTACCCGCACCTACACCGAGCGCAGGCTTTCCGCTTGAATATGCGGCCTTAACCATTCCGGGACCACCGGTAGCAAGTATAATATCAGCCTCTTTCATAACGGTATTAGTCATTTCCAGGGAAGGAACGTCAATCCAATCAATAATGCCTTCAGGAGCACCTGCGGCAACTGCTGCCTCGAGAACCAGCTTAGCAGCCGCTATAGTGCTGTTTTTTGCTCTCGGGTGAGGAGAAATAATAATAGCGTTTCTTGTCTTCAAGGCAATCAGACATTTAAAAATCGCGGTGGATGTAGGGTTAGTCGTCGGAATAACCGCAGCAATAACACCTATAGGCTCTGCAATTTTCTTAATTCCGAAGGCTTTATCTTCTTCGATAACACCGCATGTCTTTGTGTTTTTGTATGCATTATAGATGTATTCGGCCGCATAGTTGTTTTTAATAACCTTATCCTCTACAATACCCATTCCGGTTTCCTCTACAGCCATTTTTGCAAGGGGAATTCTGGCCTTATTTGCTGCAGATGCTGCTGCCAGAAAAATTTTATCAACCTGCTCTTGAGTAAACGATGCAAACTTTTTCTGGGCCTCTCTTGTTCGTGTAATAGCCTCTTCAAGTTTATCCACACTGTCTACAAATAAATAGTCTTGCTTTTTCATATGAATCCTCCTAATTTTGATTACATAATTGTTTATTAAGATGCGCGAGAGAAAGTGCTAAATTTTCATTTTGGAGCAATATTCCTTCGGGAACATCAAGCTTGCACGGTGCAAAATTCCAGATTGCGTTAATGCCGCTCTGAACCATCTGATTACACACTGTTTGAGCAGAACCCACACCCACGGTTATGATACCTATTTGAATATTATTCCCTTTGCAAAAAGACTCAAATTGGTTCATCGGAAGAATCTCAGTTTTCAAACCGTATTTTACCGACTGCTCATTCGAGTCAAAAGCTGCCGAAATTTTCACTCCGTATCGCTCAAACTCATCATACTGCAACAATGCTCTTCCCAATTTTCCTGCTCCGACAAGAACCGCAGAGGTTAATCTCTTACAGCCTAAGCATTCTTCCAGCTTTTCAATGAGCTCGGTTGTTACATAACCCAGTTTAGGCTTTCCCGCTCCGCTTACTGCTGCAAGATCCTTTCTTACCTGTACTTCTCCGAGAGAAAGGCGCTTTGCAATCGCAGTAGCCGATATGTATAAATTTTTGTCAGACGGCATCTCTTCCAAAATTTCTAAATAACGCGGAAGCCTGCCTAATGTTGCCTTTGAAACGGGAGTTTTTTCCATACCCTACCTCCTTATCTCAGGTTCGTAATTATTGTAGCAAGCGCTAAGCAGATTGAAAATTCTTAAAATAGATAATCAATATTATCAATATCGATAACATATATATCGAATGCAAAAAAAACAAGCCCAATCCGTTTATTCGGATTGGGCCAAAGAGCCGTGTTATAAATATTTTCTTTTCGATTCGCATAGCTCGGTAATGAATTGTCGATCCAGCTTTGAAAGCTTATAGCCGTTTTTGTAAATCAAAACGTCTCTGTATACTTTTTTGTTTTCCTTACATTTTCTCAGCACTAAATTATATCTTTTCAGCAAGCTCTCAGGAGCGGGAGACACCCACATAAACGTTTCGGGATTCATAGACAGTAAGTCAAATTGACTTGCTCTTTCAAATATAAATATTCGGCGTTCAATATTGTCCGGCAATTCTTCTTTTACTACCTTTGAAAGCGGCATTGACGGCACATACGGGTCAGCATGAGCTATTTCAATGTATTCTGCCAAATCATCAAACGTAATATCAGGCTTAGTTGCGAGGGGATTTTCAGCGCTCATTATAAGCGAATACGTGAATTCCGTAACAAGTTCATATTGAAACCCCTTTTCTTCAAGCATAGACTTAAAATATTTATCATAGTTTTCAGCATATCGAATTATTCCGAGCTTATAGTCGTGATTCAGCATATTGTGAATAGTTCGCTGAGAATTTGTCTCTTTGTAAAAAACCTCGGCTGCCTCTTTTGATAAAAATTTTGAAAATTTTGCAAAAGCCTCCGAAATATAGCAGGCCCGAGGAACAGAAATAGAAAACTTTTGTTTTTTGGGAGATCCCGTCTTATAAAATTTCTCTACTTCATCAATCTGTCCGAGAATTCCCTTCGCGAAATTTATGAATTCCTCCCCCTCGGGAGTTAATATCATACCTTTTTGAGTGCGGTCAAAAATCGTAATACCAAGATCTGATTCCAACTCCTTGATTGAACGGCTGATGTTGGGCGCTGCTATCAAAAGCACCTCGGAGGCTTTACTTAGAGAGCCTGCCTTTGCTACCTCAAGTGCATGTTTCATATGGAGTAAATTCAATATGCTCACCGCCTTTTTGCTTTTTTTATATTATAAAAGCTTCAGACGATAAAATCAATCGATTTCGCCGTTGTCTTTAGTTCTTTTTTCCCCTCTTCTTGTGATCCTCTTCAATTTCACAACACCAGTCCTCCGAAACCTTACCACGAGCTCTTACGCCGCACACCGTATCAGCAACTGCACTGTATAAAATTCTTGTACCCTTTTCATCAGCGTTGTAGTTTACAGCCCTGTCTTTTTCTATGCCAAACCTTGCCGCAGTTTCAACCGCATCGATATTAGCACCGATAAAAAGAAACTCCCAACCGTGCTTACTCTTCTGACGCTCTATCATTGCCTTTACCTTATCGCTGCTGTAACGTCTGCTTGCATTTTCCATGCCGTCCGTAGTTATAACGAAAACAGTGTGCTCGGGCACGTCTTCTCTTCTTGCATACTTGTGAATATTGCCGATATGGTGAATTGCGCCGCCGATTGCATCTATAAGCGCTGTACAACCACCCACGAAATAGTCTTTTTCTGTCATAGGCGGTACGGAAGAAAGCTCCTTGCGGTCATGAAGCACAGTGCTGTCGTTGCTGAAAAGCACAGTGGAAACGTAGCATTTTCCATCTTGCTTTTTCTGCTTTTCGAGCATTGCATTGAAGCCTCCTATGGTGTCTCCTTCAAGCCCTGCCATAGAACCGCTCCTGTCGATAATAAATACCAATTCGGTTACGTTGTTTTTTTGACTTTTGTTTTTCATAATGAAAGCCTCCCTTTGTTTGATTGTGACTTTAGTTTACCATCAACAAAAAGAGGCTTGGTCGCTTTACAAGCGACAAATTATTTTTTTATTAAATCAGATGCTCTTTCCATGCTTCTTCCTTAAAGCCTACCAAAACGAAGCTCTCACCTACCAGAATAGGTCTTTTAACCAGCATTCCGTCGGTTGCAAGAAGCTCAAGCATTTCCCCGTCGCTCATTTGCGGCAATTTGGTTTTAAGCTCCATGGACTTGTACAAGAGTCCGCTTGTGTTAAAAAACTTTTTAATCGGAAGCTTACTTTTTTTAAGCCACTCAGTTAATTCCGCAACCGTAGGCTTATCTTTTTTTATATCTCGCATCTCGTATTTTATGTTATTTAGTTCAAGCCACTTTTGAGCCTTTTGGCACGTGGAACATTTCGGGTAGCAAATAAATTTTATCATAAAAATCCTCCTCACGCTCCAAGTAAGCTTTGATCAAAAGCAAAAAGAGCCTCATTAATTTCAAAAATATTATAGTTTCTTTTTTTAATAAAATATTCAATAATAATATCGAACTTATTGCTGTGTGACAATGCAAAGCCCGCCTTTTCGAGAAGCTCCTTCGCTTCTGCAAGGGGTAGTTCAAGCGATATTGCAAATGCGACAGCGGTAGTCTTGCTCGGACGATAATTTTTATCATTTCGTATTTTAGAAAACAGCTTACGGTCAATATTGGCCTTTTTGTAACATTCCGCATCTGTAATACCCTTTTCGTCAATCTTGCGAAGAAGCATTTCGGAAAAGCTCTCGTCTAACGAAACGATTAATTCGTCCAAATCTGCGGGCACATTATCCTCGCACAAGCTGCTCATCATCGGCATAGAGCCCTCAAAGCGCATACTGCGCCCTGCATAAAGCTTCTCACTGCGCTCTGCGTAGCAATCATCTATGTACTCTTGTATCTTAGAAAAAAGCTTTCCGCTTACTTCAAACGAGGCCTTATCAAAAATAACGATATACACGGTCATATCATTTTCAAGTAAAAAACCGCTTATAACGTCAACCGCAACCTTTAATGCCTTGTCTCTGGGATATCCGTAAATCCCTGCGGAAATCAGCGGAAAAGCAACCGTATCACAGTTATTTTTCTTAGCAAGCGTAAGCGCAGTGCGGTAGCATGATTCAAGCAATTCTCTTTCGCCTTTTTTTCCACCGCGCCATACAGGTCCTACCGTATGTATAACGAACTTGCAAGGTAAATTATACGCTCCGGTGATTTTAGACTCGCCCGTCGCACACCCGCCAAGCGTTTTACACTCTTCAAGCAAACCCGCGCCCGCAGCTCTGTGAATACAGCCGTCAACGCCACCGCCTCCGAGCAACGTGTTGTTTGCGGCATTAACAATAGCATCAACGTGCATTTTGGTAATATCATTTCGCACTATAATGAGCGGCATAGCCTGTCCTCCTTTAAAATCAAATAATTATTTCCGCGCCTGCGGCTGCGTACCCAAGACGCTCACCCATTAGCTTTTTCAAATAATCGTACTGCTTTTCACCCGTGCAGTGTCCCGTATAGTATCCTGTAAAGCCCTCAAGCATTTTCCCTGCCGCAAGCTCTAATACCTTACGATCCTTTTCTTTTTCAGTATCAAGCTTCATAAAGTGAAAACCACCCACAAGCACATCGGGCGCAAACCACTCGGCAATATTTAAAATGCCCTTATGCGAGCACCCGCTGACAAGCACACGCTTACCGTCTTCCTTGATAAGAAGATATTGCTCATGGAGAAAATTATCAGGCACCGATGCCCCGCCGTGCAGTTCCGTAAGTCCATAGGTGTCCGTCACAAAGCTCCTTTTCTTTTCGTTACAGGAAAAAAGAGAAAGTTCTCCGTCTATCACACACTCGTTATCAGTAAGTATCAGTCTGTGGCTGCTCATAATTTCTTTATCAAGACCTATGTACTTATTTTCAGCATTATAATAGTCTCCGAAGGCATTTTTGTTTATATACACGGGCGCTGTTTTATTAACCTTAAGAAACGTCGTCAGTCCGCCGCCGTGGTCGTAATGACCATGTGATATTACCGCAACATCAACGCTACAAAGGTCAATACCCATACGCTCGGCATTTTTCAGGAAAACATCGCTTTTTCCCATATCAAAAAGTATTTTATGTGTCTTGGTCTCAATGAAAAGGCTAAGACCGTGTTCGGCTATTATATCCTCATTACAGGACGTATTTTCGCACAAAACAGAGATTTTCATAATACTTTCTCCTCCCGTTATTAAAAACTGTCAAAAAACACTACCTCGTCCTTGCTTCGAACCTTATAATGTAAATCAAGAGGCTTGGCAGCTTCCGATGGATACCCCATAACTATAAGTGCGGAGGGCTCTATATTTTTCGGAATATTAAAAGCCTTTCTCATTTTACTCGGATCGAAATGCATAACCCAACAGCTTCCGACACCCTCGTTTTGTGCCGCAAGCATTATATACGTAGAAACTATTATCGCATCAACGGGAGATGATTTTGCGCCGTCATAGGGTCTGGTCCAACTTTCCTCCGTGTTATGACAAACAAGCATTGCCGTAGGCGCTCCGAAATGACACTTAGTGCATTCTCGCAGCTTTTCCATGGACTCATCCGAATTCATCACAAGTATTCTCTGCGGCTGATAATTACAGCCGGTAGGTGCCTTGTGCGCCGCATCAATTATCTTTTCTATAAGCTCCTGCGGCAAATGCTCAGCCCTAAAGCTTCTCACGGAAAATCTTTCTTCTATCAGTGTCTTAAAATCCATAAAATCAAACCTTTTTTATTGATTATATTCCCCTGACCACGCAATGTCAAACGTTTACAAAACCAAAGACTCGGTCAATTCAGCGACAAAACGAATATTCCCGCATTAAGATATCCTGCAAATGCCACCCAAAGGATATACGGAATTTGTAAAATTGCGGCAAGAGGCGACACTTTTTTATAAGTTACTATTGTAAGGATAATTAAAAACAGCAAAACCAACAACCAAATAAACGAAAAGAAAAACCATCTGCAATTGAAGAAGAATATGCTCCATCCAAAATTAAACAAAAGGCTTACTGCGTAGATCATAAGCCCTGCTGCCGCACTTTTTGTGTCCCTCAAACGGTTCTTCCATACAAGAGCAGAACTAATTCCCATTAAAACGTACAAAACCGTCCACACGATGGGAAATAAAAATCCGGGAGGCGACAAAGGAGGCGTTTTTACCTCCTGATATATCTGCATATTATTTCTTGTTAAAAACGCCGAAAAACCACCTACTGCAAGCGGTATTGCAATCGCAATGAGAAATAACTTTATATTTTCCTTAGTCTTATCATTCACAGCAACATGCTCCTTAAACTTTAAAATATAATTATAAATTTTATATGCAAAATCAGCTTTAATTATACTTTTAGACAGGAGGCTAGTGGCAGGGGGCAGGAGGTAGACAGGG
>JAZPZG010000041.1:0-2421 GCA_045544575.1 Clostridia bacterium | reverse complement strand
AGAAAAGTATTCTGTCTGTCAATTTCAAGCAAAAGCATGTTGCTGTTATCTGATGTATCATCGGAATTTACTTGGTTAATACTGACACCCTATGACTTTTTACGGTCATAGGGTGTTGTGTTAATATGCAAACGATGGATTTATAAAAAAGAATCATAAAGATTCTAAAGGAAAGATTATAACTTCTTTCCACTTCTTAATGGCGTAATCGAGGGCGATTTTTGTGCCGCTTTTGCGTGTGGTAGGGGCGTTTGGTTTGTCGTAATAGACTATGCAGTATTTACTGTTATTGATCATCTCGTAGTTACGCTCTACGTAGGCTGCTCTGCCTGAGCTGTGGAGCTTTTCGGGGTAATAGGTATCGTCATAGGATTTGAGTAAGTATCCCATATAGTCATCGTTGATGAACGGGAATTCTGCCCGCACGTAGATTCGTTTTACGTGTGGGTATTTTTCTTTTAATTCAGTTACCAGCTCCAGACACAGATCGTTAAAGCGGCTTTTACTGCCGAACAGAAACGTGTCTACCTTTTCTTCCGTAATCAGTCTTTCAACGGCTTCGGTTATTTTCGTCCTCAGCTCATCGGTTTCGTTTATGGTTCTGTGACCAAAAAAGCAGCAGGTATTATTCATAACATTCATCTCTCACTTTATAAAGCAATTGCATTTAATTTGGTGCAATATCTCTTATTATTATACTTTTGCTCTATATATAAGTCAAGTGCTCTATGGCGAATACAGCAATTCAACTTAGGAAAAAGTATAATTATATACAGAGAGGCTGGTGAACAAATGATGAGTAAAGAAATAGATTTTAAGAATAGAGATAGATTTATTCAGTTGGGTATTGCTATCGCTGCACTGCGTAAAATGCGCGGCATGTCACAAGAGCAACTTGCTGAGAAATCAAACGTCAGCCGGTCACACATTAGTGCAATCGAAGCACCCGGTTTGGTTCGTCCCTTCTCATTAGATGTTTTCTTCAACCTTGCAGATGCATTGGAAGTTGATCCTGCCGATTTAATTAACGCAACGGTGTTCCCTGATAAAATCTTAAAAAACAACAAATAACTTGAAACGAAAACTCTCTGCCGAATACTCGGCAGAGAGTTTTTTCATCATATATTTATTTTAGTCTATAGTAGCAAGTGGCTTTGCCTTTGCCTTCCCGTTTCAGTTCACCTGCGGCGACCATTTTACGAAGTGCACCTTCAACAGAGCTAAGGCTTAGAGACGGACACAGCTCACGTATATCTTGCTTGGTGAAACGGCCTATCTTATTAAGCGTCGCCTTACGAACCATTTCCACGGCAGGAAGCTTTTCCTCCACAATGGCAAAGCGGTCGCCAAAGTCCTTATAAGCGGCAAGAATGGTTCCGAGCAGATACTTGATAAACGGTACTGCGTCCTCAGTTCCCTCATGCCAACCGTGCTGTGATCTGTTCAGAGCATCATAGTAAAGATCTTTATTCTTGGCTATCTTTGCTTCAAGGGAAATATATTTACCGATCGGAAAGCCGCTACGATACAAAAGAAGAGTGGTAAGCAGTCGGCTCATTCTGCCGTTGCCGTCGTTAAAGGGATGGATGCACAAAAAGTCGTGAATGAAAATCGGGATGGCGATCAGCGGTTCAACCTCGAAATTACCGATGACTTTATTATATTCCTCGCAGATGCGGTCAAGCGCCTCGGGCGTTTCAAAGGGTGAAAGGGACGTAAACAGAATCTCGGTGCGACCGTCGGGATAGGAAGCACTGATATAGTTCTGTACGCTCTTTGTCGTACCCGCCATAGGATTGTTCATATGGCTGTACATGATCTTATGAAGCTGAAGAATATAGTTTTTAGAAATCGTAATTGCATCAAAGCTATCGTGAATTATGGCAAGGGCATCGCGGTAGCCCGCAATCTCCTGCTCGTCACGGTTACGTGGCGTGGTCTTATCCTCCACCAACTGCTTGATACGGGTGTTAGTGGTAACGATGCCCTCAATGGCATTGGATGCTTCGGTGCTCTGCACCTTTGCGATCTCAACCAGCTTTTCAAGCTCAGCGGGCTTCTGCTTCAGATACTGCTCCTGACGCCCTGCTTCTTTATAAATAGCGGCAACAAGGCCTAAGACCTCGCAGTCCCATTTCTGCTCCTTGATAGCCGAGTAATTGAACGTTCTCATTCCCTTTATAGCCTCCCTTTCACTTAAATAATACTACAATTTAAGGGAATTGTCAATAGTTTGTGCAGGTTTTCCATTATTTATTCGCATATTTTAAGGGAATTAAATTAATTCAAGTTACTTGTTTTAAAGTCACACGAACCCTTCGAAAAGCAAACAAGTCCTTATCACAGAAATGTGATAAGGACTTGTTAATTTTTGCTCTATTAGTCCAGCGGCTTCATCGTGGGGAATAAGAGTACGTCGCG
>JAZPZG010000040.1:0-8354 GCA_045544575.1 Clostridia bacterium | reverse complement strand
TTTATTACTTTTACTTTTTTGCCTTTAGCAAGGAAGTAAGAGCAATTTGTGCTGCGTAGAAAATTTCTTCAAACATAATTTTTGTTTCAGAGGTTAATCTCACGGTGCAAGTTGCTTACCGTGAGATTTTGTTTTTTTTAGGAGGTATGTATTATGATAGCTGTATTAAAGCAAGGAGTTTCACAAAGTCAGGCGGACAATTTAATTACTTGGATAAAGTCTCAGGGTGTAGACGTTCATATTTCGGAAGGAAAGTATCAGACTGTTATAGGAATTATCGGAGATACCACGAGAATTGATATTGACCTTTTGGCAAGTCTTGAAATTATTGATACCGTAAAGCGAATCAGTGAACCCTTTAAGAGTGCGAACAGGAAGTTTCATCCCGATGACACTGTAATTGATATAAACGGTATTAAAATCGGAGGAGGAAATTTCCAGATTATCGCGGGTCCTTGCTCTATAGAAACTCCGGAACAGATAAGTGAGGTTGCTATGGCAGTTAAGGCTGCGGGCGCAAATCTTTTAAGGGGCGGCGCATTTAAACCCAGAACCTCTCCCTATGATTTCCAGGGACTTAAAGCGGAAGGTCTGGAACTTTTGCTTCACGCAAAGGAACAAACCGGAATGCCTATCGTTACGGAGATAATGAATGCAAACCACCTCTCTATGTTTGAAAACGTTGACGTTATACAGGTCGGCGCGCGCAATATGCAAAACTTTGAGCTTTTAAAAGAGCTTGGAAAAACCGATAAGGTTATTCTTTTAAAAAGAGGTCTTGCAAATACGATGAAAGAGCTTCTTATGAGTGCTGAATACATCATGGCAGGCGGTAATGAGAAAATTATTCTTTGTGAGCGTGGTGTGAGAACGTTTGAAACCTACACAAGAAATACTCTTGACCTTTCTGCCGTGCCTATGTTAAAGGAGCTTACACATCTTCCCGTGGTAGTAGATCCCAGCCATGCGACAGGTCTTTCCAGACTTGTTAAGCCTATGGCACTTGCTGCGGCGGCTTGCGGAGCAGACGGTCTTATGATAGAAGTGCATAACAATCCTCAAAAAGCTCTTTGTGACGGAGCACAGTCTCTTACTCCGGAGCAATTTGCAGATGTTACAAGAGCCGTGGCAAGAGTGCGTGAGGCAGTAAAGGATATTTAACGAAAGGCGCCGGATATTATGAAAATAGGAATAGTTGGCTTGGGTCTCATAGGAGGCTCTGCCGCAAAAGCATACAAAGAAAACAGTGACCACACGGTGCTTGGATACAACAGAAATAACGTTATAGCGGAATTTGCGGTGCTGTCGGAAACAACAGACGGTATTTTGAATGATGACAATATCGGTGACTGTGATTTCATAATACTTACGGTGTACCCGGGCGCTGCCGTTGATTTTATAAATTCCAAGGCGCATCTCTTTAAAAAAGGTTCACTCGTGATGGATTTTTGCGGAACAAAGCGAAACGTTTGCAAGGCGGGCTTTGAGGCTGCGGAAAAATACGGCTTTACGTTTGTAGGCGGTCATCCGATGGCGGGAACACAATATTCGGGACTCAAAAATGCAAAGTCAACGCTTTACAAGGGAGCTTCCATTATCGTGGTGCCTCCGCGTTTTGATGATATAGCTTTGCTTGAGAAGGTGAAAAGGTATCTGGAGCCATTGGGCTTCGGTAAGATAAACGTTACCCACGCGGATTATCACGATGCCGAAATTGCTTTTACTTCACAATTGGCTCACGTTGTGTCTAATGCGTTTGTAAAAAGCCCCTCGGCTCAGCTTCATAAGGGTTATTCTGCGGGAAGCTATCGTGACCTTACGAGAGTTGCTTGGCTCAATGAAAAAATGTGGACGGAGCTTTTTTTGGAGAATAAAGAAAATTTGCTGAGGGAGCTGGACTTTATCATAAATTCTCTCGGCAAGTACAAGGAAGCAATGGAAAATGATGATGCCGAAAGACTCGAGGAGCTTTTGCGTGAAGGTCGTATATGTAAGGAGCGTGCGGACGGCTGATGACGGTTATAAAAGTAGACAGTTCAAAAAAATACGATGTAATGATAGGCGCAGGCTTACTTAAACAGTGCGGAAGCATAGTAAGACAGAATTGCGGCGGAAATATAGCGGTAATTGTTTCTGATGATAACGTTTACCCGCTTTACGGTGAAATATTGAAAGGCGAGCTTGAAAAAAATGGTTACAAGGTCGAAACTTTTATTATAAAACACGGAGAACAGTCAAAGAACACCGATAATTTAGTAGAGCTTTTGAGATTTCTTGCGAAAAACGACGTGTCGAGAAGTGATGTTATTTGCACACTCGGAGGCGGAGTTGTGGGAGATTTCGGAGCACTTGCCGCAGGTATGTTTAACAGAGGAATGCCGCTTGCTGCAATACCTACGTCGCTGCTTGCAATGGTAGATTCTTCGGTAGGCGGAAAGACTGCGGTTGACCTTCCCGAGGGAAAAAATCTTGTCGGCATGTTTTATCAACCGGACGTTGTGATTTGCGATTATGAGCTCTTAAAGACACTTACTCCCGAATTTTTTGCAGACGGAATGGCAGAGGTCATAAAGTACGGTGTTATTTCAAGTGAAAGCCTTTTTGAGCTTTTGGAAGGAAGCGATCCCGAACAGCTAAAGGGACTTTCGGACTATGCTCTTGCTGAAAAAATAATTGCAGAGTGCATCTCAATAAAGCGTGATATAGTAGGCGAGGATGAATTTGACAAAGGGCTTCGCCAGCTTCTTAATTTCGGACATACGATTGCACACGGCATTGAAAAGCTCAGCGGATATACAATATTCCATGGTAATGCCGTTTCGGCAGGTATGGTTTCAATTTCACGTGCCTATGCGAAGATGGGCAAGTGTGACTCCTCTGTTTCTGCGAGAATAGAGGCTCTTGTGAAAAAATTTGCATTGCCGTCGGAACTTCCTTTTTCTGCAGAAGAACTTGCACATGCGGCTGTTCATGACAAAAAGCGCATGGGAAAAAATATTACGGTTGTGGTTCCCGAAAAAATCGGACACAGCGTTTTGGAAAAGATACCCGTAGAAAATATTATTAACTATATCGGAGGCAAGGCATGAACGTAACTGTAAAAGGCAGACCTCTTTGCGGAACGGTTTCCGTCTGTGCATCTAAATCAGAAGCACACAGACTGCTTATATGCTCGCTGCTAAGCTGTTCACGCACGGAAATATTATGTGACAGTCTTTCGGAGGACATAAAGGCTACGGCGGAATGTATAAAAGCAATGGGTGCCGACGTGAGCTTTGATAACGGTGTTATTACGGTAGATTCGTCAAAGCTTAAAGACAAACTCGGACAGCCTCAAAACGCCTTGCTTGACTGCGGTGAAAGCGGCTCAACCTTGAGATTTATTATTCCCGTTGTTTGCGCGCTTGGAATGAATTGTACTTTAAGCGGCAGGGGAAGGCTTCCGAACCGCCCAAATAAGCCTCTTCTTGACGTTTTAAGGCAAAAGGGATGTTGCTTTGACAGAGAAGACGGGCTTCCGCTTTCAGTTAAAGGACAGCTCAGAGGCGGTGTGTTTGAGATTGCGGGAAACATTTCATCCCAATACATAAGCGGATTACTTTTCGCGCTTCCTATTCTCAAAGAAGACAGTACCATAAAAATAACACAAAAAATCGAATCTCTTCCGTATATAATGATTACACTTGATGCTCTTGAAGCCTTCGGTGTTGTTGCGGAATTTAATGAGGCCAAAGCAGAGATTTACATAAAAGGCGGTCAGCGATACCGTTCTCCCGGTAAAATCCGAGTTAACGGAGACTGGTCAAACGGTGCTTTTTGGCTTGCCGCAGCTGTTTTTTCTCAGAATAAGCTTGTTTGCGAAAATCTTACGTTGCCGACCAAACAGGGGGATTCGGTAATTACCGAGCTCATAGAAAGGCTTCAGTGTTGCGGCGACGTTGCATCGCATGTTATAATAGATGCAAGTCAGTTCCCTGACCTGGTTCCGATAATATCGGTGCTTGCGGCATCAAGACGCGGAAAAACGACGGTGTGCGGCGCAGAAAGACTTAAGATTAAAGAGAGCAACAGAATTGAGAGTGTCGTTAACATGATAAATGCACTCGGAGGAAAAGCCTCGGAAACAGCAGACGGCATTATAATTTCGGGAAACGGCAAATTGTCGGGAGGTACGGTGCAGTCCTGCAATGACCACAGAATTGTAATGAGTGCGGCGGTAGCTTCTCTTATCTGTGTAGATGAAGTTAAAATAGTAAATGCAGAGGCTGTGAACAAATCATATCCTACATTTTTTGATGAGCTGGAGCGCCTCGGCGCAATCGTTGAAAGGAGTAACGAATAATGTCATCTGTTTTAGGCAAAAACTTTAAGGTTTCTATTTTCGGACAATCGCACGGTGAGGCCATAGGTACGGTAATTGACGGCTTCCCTGCAGCCTTCCGCGTAGACCTTGAAAAATTACAAAGCTTCCTTGATACCAGAGCTCCGGGCGGACATCTTACCACACCGCGAAAAGAGGCGGATAAGGTGGAGTTTTTATCGGGAATTGTAGACGGAGTTCTTTGCGGAGCGCCTCTTACGGCAATTATTCGAAATACCAACACACGCTCGGGTGATTACAAAGAGCTTATGGATGTTCCGAGACCCGGACATGCAGACTACGTTGCTCAGATAAAATACGGAGGAGCACAGGATGTTCGCGGAGGCGGTCATTTTTCAGGAAGACTTACAGCTCCTCTTTGTATAGCCGGCGGTATAGCGCGTCAGATACTTGAAACTAAGGGTATAAAAATTTACGCAAGAATAAAACAAATAGGAACAGTTCGTGACGTTCCGTTTTCGGAGTTTCCGAGTGAAGCAAAAATGTCGGGGCTCGACGGCAAGCGTTATCCCGTATACGGGGGAGATGTTGTTGCGGAGCAAATGATGTCGGAGATCGAGAATGCAAGGAACGAACTTGATTCCGTGGGAGGCATCATAGAGTGCGGTGTTTTCGGTTTACCTTCAGGACTGGGCGGACCTATGTTTGACGGTGCGGAGGGTGTCATTTCAAAAATTGTTTTCGGTATCCCTGCCATCAAAGGAATAGAATTCGGCAGCGGTTTCAGCGGAAGCGAAATGCGAGGTTCGGAAAACAACGACCCGTTTTATTATGATGAAGAAGGAAACGTAAAGACAACGACCAATAATCACGGCGGAATATTGGGAGGAATTACAAGCGGAATGCCTTTGTATTTCAGTGTTGCAGTAAAGCCTACGCCGTCTATAGGAAAGACTCAACAAAGCATCAGCCTTTCTAAAAAGGAAAATACGGAGCTTAACGTCAAGGGACGTCATGACCCTTGCATCGTTGCAAGAGCGGTACCTTGTATTATTTCTGCGGCAGCGCTTGGGATTTATGATTTATTAAAAGATTGTTGATAAAAATAAGGGAGTGCAAAAAATGAGTATTGAAAATTTAAGAGCTAAAATTGATGAAATAGACAAAGAGGTTGTTGAGCTTTTTAACAAGCGAATGGAGGTTTCCGCGGAAATTGCTAAGAATAAAAAGGAGACCGGCAAAGCAGTATATGACCCTGCACGTGAGCGTGCGCTTTTAACTAAGATTGCAGATATGGCAGGTGCTGAAACAGAGCAGTATGCAATAGCACTTTATTCTCTTATTATGGAGCTCAGCAAGTCATATCAGCACAAGATTATGTATCCGGAGTCAACTCTTTCAAAACGTGTTGCAGAGGCACTTGACAATACTGACAAAATATTTCCGAAGCGTGCAATGATTGCATGTCAGGGTGTAGAGGGTGCTAATTCACAGATTGCATGTGAAAAGCTTTTTTCAATGCCCAATATTATGTATTTTAACAATTTTGAGGGCGTGTTCAGTGCAGTTGAAATGGGTCTTTGCAAATACGGAATCCTGCCGCTTGAAAACAGTATCGCAGGTTCTGTAAATAAAATTTACGACCTCATGATAAAGCATAATTTTTCTATCGTACGAAGCACCAGAATAAAGGTAGATCATAATCTTCTTGCCAAAAAAGGAACAAAGCTCTCTGACATCAAGGAGATTTTTTCTCACGACCATGCGATTAACCAGTGCTCGGAGTTTTTGAAGAGTCTTAAAAACGTTAAGGTTACGGTTTGTGAAAACACGGCTGTTGCCGCGCGTATGGTTGCGGAGTCTGATAGAAACGATATTGCCGCATTGTCTTCAAGGGCATGTATCAACCTTTATGATCTGGAATGCCTTGCAGAGTCGGTACAGGATAACGGAAACAATTACACACGTTTTATCTGCATTTCAAAGGATTTGGAGATCTATCCCGGTGCAGACAGAACGAGTATTATGGTAGTAACGTCACACAGACCCGGCGCTCTTTATCGTATAATGTCAAAATTCAATGCCATGGGCTTGAATCTTCTTAAAATTGAGAGCCGACCTCTCCCTGACAGAGACTTTGAGTTCTCTTTCTACTTTGATTTTGAAGCTTCCGTTTATTCAAAGGATTTCGGTAATATGCTTTCCGAGCTTGAAAACAGTGTTGAGGACTTCAGATATTTCGGTACGTATTCGGAAGTTATTTGACAGTTATTTGATATGTGAAAACGGGAGGCAATTTTTATGGCTGTTACGGTTGATGAGAAGAATTTGCGTTGCGGGCTTCTGGGAAGAAAACTCGGACATACTTTTTCACCGCTTATTCACAAAATATCGGGTGAATACAGTTACGATATTTTTGAAAGAGAACCTGAAAATGTAAACGATTTCTTAAAAAACGGTGATTATGATGCCATAAACGTGACAATACCGTACAAAATCGATGCGTATAATGCCTGTGACGTGCTTTCCGACGAGGCAAAAGCTATTGGTTCTGTGAATACCGTCGTAAAAAAGGACGGCAAGCTTTTCGGGTATAATACCGATTTTTTCGGTTTCAAATATATGCTTGAAAGTGCGGGCGTTGCTGCGAAAAATAAAAAGTGTCTTGTTCTCGGCAGCGGCGGAGCCTCAAAAACCGTGGTAGCTGCTTTAAAGGCCGCAGCTGCTGATGCAGTTTACGTTATTTCCAGAAGCGGTGAGAATAATTACGATAACGTATATGAGCTACACAGCGATGCCGAGATTATAATTAATACTACCCCCGTAGGAATGTATCCCGACGTAGATGCGGCACCGGTGGACGTAAGTAAATTCAGCAAGTGCATATTTGCGGGCGATGTGGTTTATAATCCTGCAAAAACGAAATTTTTATATGAAGCTGAACAGTGTGGAATAAAAACTGCAAACGGCCTTAGTATGCTTGTGGCACAGGGCGTTATGGCAAGCGGCTTTTTCACAGGTAAGGGCATGAATGAAAAGATAGTTCCCGAAATTTGTCGTGCGGTCAGAATGCAGACGGTAAACGTGGTTTTAACGGGAATGCCTGGAAGCGGAAAAAGCAGTATAGGAAAATTGATTGCCAAGAGCCTCGGCAGACAGTTCGTAGATATTGACGAGGAGATTGTAAAATATACGGGAAAGACCATCCCCGAAATTTTTGCGGATGGCGGTGAAGAAGCTTTTCGCCGCATAGAAACAGAGGTTACCAAGGATATTTGCAAAAAAAGCGGTCTCGTAATAGCGACCGGAGGCGGAGTGGTTACACGACCCGAAAATAAATTTGCTTTAAAATGTAACGGTGTTGTCGTTTATATTAAGCGAGCCGTTGAAGATTTGCCGTCAAACGGGAGACCTCTTTCCGTAAGTAAGGGACCCGAGGCTATTTACAGGGAGCGTAAGGCTCTCTATGAGTCATGGGCGGATATTACCTGCGAGAATAATTCCTCACTTGAAAAGTGTGCCCGCAGAGTTATTAGTTCGTATCAGAAGTTTTTGATATCAGCAAAAAGCTTTTATATTTACACACTCGGCTGCAAGGTTAACAGATATGAGTCGGAAGCTTTGTCCGACTTGCTTTGTGATTCGGGAAGATACGTTGCACTCGGTGACGGAGAAAAAAACAGTGCCGACGTGACGTTGATAAACTCATGTATGGTTACGGGAGAAAGTGAGAAAAAAGCGAGCAAACTAATAAGGCGCATAAGGCGAGAAAACCCCGAAACCGTACTGCTGCTTTGCGGATGTATACCTCAGGCGGCACCTGAAAGAGCTGAAACAATGGGCGCTGATATAATAGTTGGCAATAAAAACCGCAGGAAGATTCTTTCTTTGCTTGATGAGTATTTTTCAGAAAGGCAAAGCAAAAACGTACCTGTTAATGCAGTAGAAAAGCATGCAGACGGCGACAAGTTTGAAATTCTCGCGCCGCGGGAATATAAGAAGCTTACCAGGGCGAATCTTAAAATTCAGGACG
>JAZPZG010000039.1:0-3993 GCA_045544575.1 Clostridia bacterium | reverse complement strand
CCAGATCGTTGTGACCTCGGAGCTGTTTTCATCTGTATATAAAGAAAAATCCGACCATCTTTTCGATGATCGGATTTTCTCTTGTCCCGTACCGGCTTTCACCCATTGGTCAATTTTTGTCCCTTTGAGCGAAAACCCTTGTGGTTTCTGGGTTTTCCAAACCGATATTTTTTTTGCTTCGCAATGTTGGTTGCGGAGGCAGTGACTCCAAGCGGAGACTTCGCTTCCGCTGCAAGTCCTGCTTTCTACCAAAAGAAATCGAAAAAAGCGCCTGCCGTTCTCTCTGCATTCTTAGCGGAGAAATAGGCAGGCACATAAAATTCGGCAGAGAACTTGTTTTCTCTGCCGATTTGTGTTATAATGGGACTAACAAAAAGCCTCCCTTGTGTAAAGGGAGGTGGCAGCCGAAGGCTGACGGAGGGATTGTAAAAAAGCCCAAAACATCAGAAAACAATCCCTCAGTCGCTAACGCGACAGCTCCCTTTACACAAGGGAGCCTTTGGATGCGTGTCACTTTAGGGGTATGGGCTTTGCCCTGTGCCTTTGTAATACAAAGGCGAAACTGGCGCGATAAACGGAACGGGAGGTACTAATGAATAGGATAGAAATACGAAATTCACTCACATCCTCCGGATACGAGACAAAAGCTTTTTTTGTTGATGGCCGTCCATTGTATGAATATATAAATGAATGGCTGTCTAACAATAGTGAGTTGTTAAAAACAATTTCTCCAACCGATGATTTAGCTATTTGCTGGACAAGTGAATATGATTATGCAGGAGATGCAAAATTCATGGAATTTGTCCTTAAACAAAACAGCGCGATTACCCCTATTTTGAGTTGTCCGGATGATTTTGATTTTTCTTGTATTGTCATTGTAGCCGATGTCATAAAGCAAGATGATAAAGTGATATGGAGACGTATAGGAAAAGTCAATCATTCAGCAGAATCTTTCGAACAGGAAAAACGCAGAGGAATTCTTTATACTGCGGCATATACCGACGAAGATCGTATTCGTTATGCTGATAACATCGCACTTGCAGATGTAGATAGTCCCGAATGGTGTAAGTGGATAGGGGAAAACTGGACTGAGGAGCTGTACCGCAGAAGAATAAACTATACATTTCCATATTATCAGGATGAAAAGAATATTGAGTGGTTCGCTGTGTGCAACTTCGAATTTGAAAAACAGGACTATCATATACTTGTGGAGAATTGCTACAAAAAGTAGTGAATAATTATCAACCCCGACAGACCTTAAAATCTGTCGGGGCTAATTATTTGTTTACTGCGGAGCTTTTTTATCCGTAGGGGAGACCTGCGGTCTCCCGCGGGCGAACGCAGTTCGCCCCTACCGTGTATTATTGAAAGATTTTGCGATTTCCCCGCTAATTTTGCACGTCTTTTGGCAAGCGCTTTTTTGAATGATAGATTCTACAGATTAATAAGAGCAAGTCTACACTTTACCCCTCTTTATTCTTTGCATCTGTTTATAACATAAGTATTTATGATGCATCATGCTCCCCCGTGTTGTTTGATGAATTCCGCCAAAAGAACGCCAAAGACAGAAACAAGCGTATTATCGTCAAGCTCCTTTGACACCTCTTTCTTACCGTAGCTGAGAATCAACTTTTGCTCCGGAGAATCTTCTGCATGTAAAAGCTCGGAGCTTTTTTTCAGTTTAGGCAGGGATGAAAGATTCATACGGTTAAGGGCATCAGCCGTCTCTGCAGACACACGAAATTCCTCGTCAAAGGAGTATTCATTACCATTTGACACAAGGTATCCTTCGGCAAACATATTACCTATACCGTCCTTTTTCACCTGAACGCTGAAGCATGCATCCCAATCAGGGTGATTACGGCTGAATTCCATCTCAGTCCAATCGGAAATTGATACAGCGCGGCTCTCAAAGAGATCCACCAGTTTTATTACCGCATCGCGGGGAATAAGGTTAGATTGATTATCCGAGGCGTAAATGCGTTCTCCCGAGGCAAAGGATATATCAACGGAAAAACCGTAGTTATCAGGGAGTCCTGCCACAAAACTGTTCCGGCCGTTATACCTTGAAAATTCATATTCGTTAACAATGAGGTACAAGCTGTTCATAAACTCCGCCGATTCACTGAAGCTTTGCTCAAACGCATATCCGAAACGGTCACGGCTTTTATAGTTTCCTTTTACAGTACCGTTTTCAAGAACTGCGTTAAGGTTATAGACATATCCGCAATACTCGTCCTCCACGTCTGCCACGGTGGACATTTCTGCAGAAAACATAATAATAGTCTTTGAGTTTATATGCTTCGGCGCTTTCGTATCTACGCGTTCGGTAACACCGCCATCAATCTCTACATCCTCATCATTCGGTTTTCTTTTTGTACGTCCAATGAGTACGTTCTCCGATTCTAAGTCGGCGTTTGTTTCCGGCAACGAAAAAAATTTTTTCTTCATATACCACCTTCTGAAATACTGCTTATTACCTCTTGCACGTCTTGATCCTCCAAGGATATCTTATTCTCTCCGTTTTCCAAAAGCACCATTACCTGAAAAACCGTACCGTCACCGTAAGACTCAAGCATAATATACGGATATCCAAGACTTGTGCAGGTATAACCTTTCCACTCTCTACCGCCTAACGTGAAGTTCTCTATATCCTTCACGTTATCGTAGAACCACTTGGGAGAAAAATAACAGTCGTCTTTTCCAAAATAACATACCGTAATACCTGCTTTGGAAAATATCTCAAGAGGCTCATTTACGTTTTTGTACACTAATACTTTCTTAGGCGTGCATTTACCTTCACTGTCAGTTCCGATGAAGCTTTTCCAACCATCGGGAACATTTAGGCGAATGACGCCGCTATCAAAAACCTCTGCCATATTACGCCCAAGGATCTTTTTCAGCAGGAAGTCTTACGTCGCTCAAACATTGGATATCATTGAGAAACCACTGGCCCGTGGACGGTTTCTTTCTCAGCTTAATACCGCGGGGATTATCCGCACCGCTGCTTTGTACGTAAAGAGTTGCCCAATTCTCGTTATCAAAGGAATATGGGTTCTCAATGACGGAAATGGTATACGGCTGTGTAGGAGTATACCCGTTTTCAGGAGTTGAACCGGCAAAATATGAGTATACCTTGTACATTTTATCCTCAAGGCGTTCCTTTATAAACTGTTTTTCATGGGTGCTTACGTTCTCAGGTCCTTTGAGAAAATCAAGCATTTCGAAAGTTCCCTCGGGATCATTCTCATAATTGCAAAGTACGGCAACAGTAAGAGCCGCCGTTTTAAACGCACTGTCAAGAGATGCTTCGGGAATCGCTTTTAACTCGTCCACACTCGTAGGAAGTGCCTGAAAAGTGAACTGTTCCTTGTGATTTCTGCCTTTTCCTACCGTAGAATCCACGGCGCTCTTAACTGCATCGGTAACAGCTTTTCCCACTTTTCTTTTAGCTGTAGATTCAGCTATTCTTTTAAGTAAATCAAAAAATCCCATGTGCTTCCTCCTTATTCTGCTTTTACATATCGGGTGGTCATAAAGAGTAGGTACCCTTCGCCATCGGAGAGCTTCACCCAGCCGTCCTCGCTCATACCTTCTCCGACCTCCAACCACAGTTCGCCGTCGCGTTCTTCCCATGCCTTCGGACTATCAGTCATCATGCCGTCGTACAATGTAATGGCACCTTCTTCTACTGCTGCGTTAATCTCAGCCTCCGTTGCACCCTCGGGAATAGGCATAAGCATGTACATCTTACCGTCCTCGCATATACGAATCTCGGACTTAACCATTCCGCGACGTTCTTTCATTTCATCTGCCACAGCCTCGGGATCGGATTCATCTATGTACAGCATAGGAGAATTCATATATTCCTCCGCCGTGTGGTACTCAATCCCTTCGTCACCAAACGTCCCAATAGAATGGAACACCCATCTTCCAACATAGTTCATAAAGCTCCCCCTTTACGCAAAGTTATTTAAATTAAACATCTCATGC
>JAZPZG010000038.1:0-40217 GCA_045544575.1 Clostridia bacterium | reverse complement strand
GAAAAATCGTTATAGACTATTTTTCTGCGGATGAAAGAGAAAGACTTATTAATTATATAGTAAACAAACGCTAAAAGGTAGGATGTGGATTATAATGCTGAGTTTAAGCTTTGAAAACCAAATATATCTTTTTATAGGTCTTTTATTAATATTGTTGGCGATGTGCTTTATACTCATTATTGTGTTGAGCCTGAAGTTGGAGAAAACCTTGACGCGCCAGGACAATATCGATAAACACATTAAAAAAGAGAGCGTTGACGTATTGCTTGAAAAATGCCTGAAGAGACAAGATGAGCTTTCTTCGAGAATTAACGATAATAGGCAAAATATAAAAGAATTAGCCGAAAATTCAAAGAAAGCCTTTGACAAAATTGATATTGTACGATATAGTTCAAGTCCTAATGATGAAAATAACCTTAATTTTTCCATTGGAATTACAAATATGGAAAAAAATGGAATAATCATTACGGGATTACAGACTGAATACAGTACAAAAATGATTGTAAAAAAAGTAAAAAAAGGAATTGCTGATGAAGATACCACCGTGGAAGAGACCGCGGTAATAAAAAGAGAAGAATAAAAACATTCAAATTCGGGAGGAATAACTATGCTGGACATCAAAATGATAAGACAAAATCCGGAAAAACTTGTAGAGGCACTTAAAAAGAGAAATTCTAACATTGATATTGACTCTTTTTTGAAGCTTGATGAGAGAAGAAGAGAGATTCTGACTGTTTCCGAGCAACTCAAAAAGAAACAGAATGATGCTTCAAAGCTCATACCTCAGTATAAAAAAGAGGGCAAGGATACGGCTGAGCTTATGCAGGAAATGAAGGAAATTTCCGCAAAGGTAAAGGATTTTGATGCAGAGCTTAAAGAAATAGAGGAAAAAATCAAAGAAACCATAATGTTTATTCCGAACATGCCTAATGAGAAGGTTCCTTATGGTCACGATGATGCCGATAATGAAGAAATAAGAAAGTTCGGTGAGCCTACAAAGTTTGATTTTGAGCCTAAGCCTCATTGGGAAATAGGTACTGACCTTAATATTCTTGATGCTGAGCGTGCCGCAAAGGTTACAGGTGCAAGATTTACATTTTACAGAGGTGCAGGTGCAAGACTTGAAAGAGCAGTATATAACTTTATGCTCGATCTTCACGTTGACAAGCATGGTTATACCGAGATTTTCCCTCCCTATATGGTTAACAGAGCATCAATGACAGGTACCGGACAGCTTCCTAAGTTTGAAAACGGTGCTTTTAAGATTAAAAACTGTGACAGCGATGCAGATGTGAATGAGAATGACTTTTTCTTGATTCCTACCGCAGAAGTTCCCGTTACGAATCTTCACAGAGATGAAATTCTCGACGGAAAGCAGCTGCCTATTAAGTATTGTGCATATTCCGCATGTTTCAGATCTGAAGCAGGCTCTGCGGGAAGAGATACGAGAGGTCTTATAAGACAGCATCAGTTTAATAAGGTTGAGCTTGTAAAATTTACAACTCCCGAAACTTCTTATGACGAGCTTGAAAAGCTTACAAATGATGCAGAGGACGTACTCAAAATTTTGGGATTGCCTTACAGAGTTGTAAGACTTTGCAGCGGTGACCTCGGTTTTTCTTCTGCCATGACTTATGATATTGAAGTATGGATGCCCAGCTATAACAGATACGTTGAAATTTCTTCATGCTCTGATTTTGAAGATTTCCAGGCAAGACGCGCAAACATTAAATTTAAAATGGAACAGGGTGATAAGCCTCAGCTTGTTCATACACTTAACGGAAGCGGCCTTGCTGTCGGAAGAACTACTGCGGCTATTCTTGAAAATTACCAGCAGGCAGACGGCAGTGTAATTATTCCGGAGGCTTTAAGAAAGTATATGGGCGGATTGGAAAAGATAGAGCTTTAAGCTTTTAAAACGTTTTGTGTGTCTGATAATAAAAAAACCTGAGAGGTGCAGACATTTTGGAAAAGAAAGAATTAATAGACGAAATTAACCGCTTAAAAGCGGAAAAAAATGCGGTAATATTGGCGCATACCTATCAGCCTGCCGAGATTCAGGCAATTGCTGATTATACGGGTGATTCATTTGCACTCAGTAAGCTGTGTGTTAACAATAAATTTAATACGATTGTTTTTTGCGGCGTGCATTTTATGGCTGAAAGTGCAAAAATTTTATCTCCGGAAAAGACGGTTTTGCTTCCCGAAAAGGATGCGGGATGTCCGATGGCGGATATGGTTACGGCAGAACAGCTGCGTGAATTTAAAAAACAGTATCCAAATGCTGTCGTTGTGACATATATTAATTCATCGGCTGCTGTTAAAGCTGAGTCTGACGTTATTGTTACTTCGTCAAATGCAGTAAAGGTAGTAAAAAATATTGAAGCCGATGAGATAATATTCGTACCGGATAAAAATTTAGGCTCTTACGTTGCAGAAAAATGCCCTGAAAAACGTTTTATACTTTGGCAGGGTTATTGTCCTGTTCATAATAAAATGAGCGCAGAAACCGTTTTGGCTGTTAAGAAGCAGCATCCCGATGCTAAGTTTATGGTACACCCGGAGTGTCCGAAAGAGGTTGTAGCTTTGGCAGACTTTGTGGGAAGTACAAAAGCAATTATAGACTTTGCTTCTGAACAGGAAGGCGGAGAATTTATTGTCGGAACCGAAAAAGGTGTTTTGTATCCTTTGACAAATGATAAAAATGCTTCAAATAAGATTTATCACATGCTATCTGATGAATTGGTATGCAATGACATGAAAATTACGACACTTGAGAGTATTTACCGTTGCTTGAAGACGGGCGAATACGAAATGAAGCTTGATGCTGATATTATCAAGAGAGCTGCCAAGGCTCTTAACGAAATGCTTAGGCTTGCAGAAAAGTAAGATTGGAGTTTACGGAGATTATCTGTTTTAATTGGGGGATTGACTATGGATTACAGTAGATATTTAATTAATTTTGACACTGATAAGCTGGAAAAGTTATATTCCGACGTTATTATTATAGGAAGCGGAATCGCAGGTGTATATACTGCTTTATCTATTGACAGTAAGTATTCCGTAGGTATTTTGACAAAAGAAAAGGTCGAAATGTCGAATTCTGTGCTGGCACAAGGAGGTATTGCCGTTTCTCTTGACAAAAACGATTCTCCGGAAAGTCATTTAAAGGACACTCTGTACGCGGGTGCAGGCCTTTGTAACGAAGATACCGTAAGAGTTCTTGTTAATGAGGCGGCGGCTAATATAAGTCGTATTTGTGAATACGGAGTTGAATTTGATAAAAACCCGAAGGATAAGAATTCTCTTGCTCTCGGAAGAGAAGCCGCACACAGTACTAACCGTATAATTCACGCAGGAGATGCAACCGGTAAAGAGGTTTGCGATAAGCTTATTGCGACGGCGGCTCAGAGAGAAAATATTAAAATTAATGAAAAAATTTGGGTTTTGGACTTATTGGTAAAAGAAAACACCTGTTACGGTGTACTTGTATATGACGAAGAGGAGCATGCATTTAAAGCGTATTATGCCGGTCTTGTGATTTGCGCTTCAGGCGGATACGGCAATCTCTACAAATATACTACGAATCCCGAAGTATCAACGGGTGACGGCGCCGCATTTTCTCTCAGAGCAGGTGCAGAGCTTATGGATATGGAATTTGTGCAATTCCATCCTACCGTACTTTATCACAAGGATAACAGAAGCTTTTTAATTTCCGAGGCGGTAAGAGGTGACGGAGCTGTTTTGAGAAACAGCAAGGGCGAGAGATTCATGAGTAATTATCACGAGCTCGGTGAGCTTGCGCCGCGTGACGTTGTTGCAAGATCTATTTTTATGGAAATGTCAAAGAACGGCGAGACTAACGTTTTTCTTGATATTACACACAAAGATCGTGATTATCTTGAAAAACGCTTTCCTACCATTTTTAAGACCTGTATGAGGTACGGAATTGATATGTCGAAGGACTATATTCCCGTTGCACCGGCAGAGCATTATTGTATGGGCGGAATCAGAACCGGAATTTACGGAAATACGACAATAAAGGGATTTTATGCTTGCGGAGAAGCCGCTTGTAACGGTATACACGGTGCAAACAGGCTGGCAAGTAATTCTTTGCTTGAGGGATTGGTTTTCGGTAACAGGATAGGCAGAGAGGCAGAAGAAATATTATCTGAAAAAGAGAAAGAAATGCCTCGTTTTGTCTACGAGACAGACCGAGATAAACCGCGCAGAGCGGAGGATGCTAAGAAGGATATCGTAAAGCTTCGCGATGCTATGACCAAGCACGTGGGAATTATAAGAAACGCTGACGGACTCTATAAAGCTCTGAAGGTTGTCATGGACATAAAGGACAGAATAATTGAGCGTGAAAACGTGTCAATATATGACTTTATATTGCAAAATGACGTAATGGTTGCAGAGGTTATTATTATGTCTGCCATTGAGAGACGTGAGAGCAGAGGTGCGCATTACCGAAGCGATTATCCCGCTACAAATGACATAAGATGGCGCAGAAATATTGTGAAGAAACTTTATTGATTGCTTCACACAGACTTAATGAAATAACGGAGTGATATAATAATGTCGGATTTTATGAAAATTGACGAGCTTATTTACGCAACACTTGACGAGGATATGCCTTTTGGCGATATTACAACAGAATATACGGTTCCTGATAAGAGTGTTTCTCGCGCAAGGCTTATAGCAAAGCAGGAGGGCGTAATTGCCGGAATTGAGATTTTCAAGCGTGTTTTTGAGATATTAAACCCTGATATTGACGTGCAACTCTTTGCAGAGGATGGTACAAGAGTTGAAAAAGGTACTGTTATCGCACATCTTGAAGGTCCTACAAAGGAAATGCTTATAGGAGAGCGAACAGGTCTTAATATTTTGCAAAGACTTTCGGGTGTGGCTACTGCAACGGCAGAGTACGTAAGACTTGCAGAGGGCTTTGACGTAAAGATTGCCGATACAAGAAAAACAACCCCCGGACTTCGCTATTTTGAAAAATATGCCGTAAGAATGGGCGGCGGAAGCAATCATAGATTTTCGCTTTCCGACGGAGTTATGATAAAAGATAACCACATTGTTGCCGCGGGCGGTATAAAAAATGCTGTTGCCGCAGTAAAAAAGCATATTCCTCACACGGTTAAAATAGAAGTAGAAACCGAAAACCTTGACATGGTAAGAGAAGCTGTCGAGGCGGGTGCGGACATAATAATGCTTGACAACATGACTGACGAGATGATGGCAGAGGCTGTAAAGATTATTAACGGTAAGGCTTTGACCGAAGCTTCGGGCGATATGAACGAGGAGCGCATAAGGAGCGTTGCTGCTTGCGGAGTTGATATTATTTCGATAGGCAGACTTACACATTCCGTAAAGTCGATGGATATAAGCTTGAAGTTTTATTGAACAAAAAATCAATTGACATCATGCGTGTAAAGTTGTAATATTTACATTGTAACAGAATAATAAAACCGTTGATGAGGGGATAACGTCAGCAGGGCGCTTGCAGAGAGTTGTACGTTGGTGGAAGTACGATAGAAAAGCCGGTTGGCAAATGGGCCTCGGAGGGTTGCTTGAAATTTCAGTGCATTTAAGCGTAAAGCTTGCGGCGCGGAAAGAGTATCAGCAAACGTAAGCCGGCGTTATCGGCAGGGGCGTGACAGCGCTTTAATGAGAGGATATTATTTTATAATATCAAGTATGGTGGCACCGCAGGATATGATTTTTAACCTGTCCATACAAAGGTAACGGAGATTGCCTTTGCATGGGCAGTTGTTTATTAAAAGACGATTGTGAAGCGAAGGTAGTTTTGAGAACATACTCAAAATTAATTAGGAGGAACAGTTATGAAAAAAGAAATCCCGTACAAGATTTATCTTACTGAGGAGGAGCTTCCGAAGTATTGGTATAATGTTCGTGCAGATATGAAAACAGATCATGCACCCATATTGAACCCTAAGACTCTTAAGCCTGCCACGGTTGATGATTTGACCCCTGTTTTTTGTACCGAGCTTGCAAAGCAGGAGCTTAACACGACTGATAAATATATTGAAATTCCCGAGGAGGTACGCAATTTTTACAAAATGTACCGTCCTGCTCCGCTTGTAAGAGCGTATTGCCTTGAAAAGGCATTGGGAACTCCCGCGAAGATATACTACAAGTTTGAGGGTAACAATACTTCCGGCAGCCATAAGCTGAACTCGGCAATTGCACAGGCTTACTATGCAAAACAGCAGGGTGTAAAGCACCTTACCACAGAAACGGGAGCCGGACAATGGGGAACTGCTCTTTCTATGGCGTGCGGCTATTTCGGAATTGACCTTACCGTTTTTATGGTAAAATGCTCATACGAGCAGAAGCCTTTCAGAAAAGCTGTAATGGAAACCTACGGCGCAAAGGTAATTCCCTCTCCTTCAATGACTACAAATGCAGGTCGTAAAATAAACGAGGAATTTCCCGGAAGTACGGGCTCTCTCGGAACTGCGATATCAGAGGCAGTAGAGGTTGCACTTTCACAGCCTGACACAAAGTACGTACTCGGCAGTGTACTTAACCAGGTGCTTTTGCATCAGACCGTTATCGGTTTGGAGGCAAAAACTGCAATGGAAAAGTACGGCGAGTATCCTGATATTGTTATCGGCTGTGCAGGAGGCGGTTCAAACCTCGGCGGTCTTATGGCACCTTTTATGGAAGAAAAAATTAACGGCAAGAAGGCTCCGTATTTTATTGCAGTAGAGCCCGCTTCGTGTCCTTCGCTTACGAGAGGAAAGTTTGCGTACGACTATTGCGACGTCGGCAAGGTAACTCCTCTTGCAAAGATGTACACTTTGGGCAGCGGTTTTATTCCCGCGTCAAGCCATTCAGGCGGTCTTAGATATCACGGAATGAGCCCGATTCTTTCACAGCTCTATCACGACGGATATATTGATGAGGCACGTTCGGTTGCCCAGACGTCGGTTTTTGAGGCGGCAACACAGTTTGCAAAGGTAGAGGGTATTCTCCCTGCGCCCGAATCATCACATGCAATTCGTGTTGCAATAGATGAGGCGCTCAAGTGCAAGGAAACAGGAGAAGAAAAAACAATTCTTTTCGGACTCACCGGCACGGGATACTTTGACCTTGCGGCATATTCTGCATATAACGAAAAGAGAATGGGTGATTACGTTCCTACGGAAGAGGAGCTTGCAAAGGGCTTGTCATATATCCCTGACATTAACGTTTAAAAATAACGGATAATAAAAGAACGATATAAAGAAACGGCGCACCGTGGAGATTTCCTTGCGGTGCGCCGAATTTGTCGTTAAAACTTATTTTTTTGCGGCTTTTTCTTTGGCTCGCTTATCGTTTATTATTTTCATATGTTCTTCAGTGATAAGCTCAACGTTGTTTTCCTTTGCCCAGTCAACACATCCCTTTAAAACAAGAGGGAGGAAGACACGGGGAACTGCAAGCACCGTCATCAGGGCTTCATCGGTAAATTTAACCTTGTCGTCGGCACGGTCTGCGGCATATCGTACGGATTCAATGCTTGCCTGTCTCATTTGCAAGAGCTCTGCACGCATTTTTCTGCTTCTGTGATACCAGAAGTTTTTGCTGTCGCGATAGCCGTAATCAACGGGCACCTTGGGAAAGTCCTTAGACTTTACACCGTTGATGATAGCATCCTTGTATTTTTTCTTCATGAGAATTTTATCCACACGCAAGATAAAATGTGCACCGAACTTACTCGTTATTCCGTTAAAATCGTGATAAGGCGGTTCATAGCCGTTGAGATTGCCCGCAACGTCCTTGTCTGCACCGTCAAGCTCGCGCATCCACGTACATTCAATTACCTGAAAGGCCTCCGAAAGTACCATGGGGCGTTTTTCTGAAGAATTTTCTTCTTCAATGAGACTTTTTTCAAGCTTAAAATTACATTTAGGCATTTTTTCTTCGGGCTTGTCTCCGGGCCAACTCAATTTAACACATTCTTTAAAATACTTTGGTTCGTCGGTAATAAAATTGAGCGCACACTTACCGTTTTTTAAAATATTTTGTGCAGTGTTTGAAGAATTTCTGCACGATAAAAGCATTGCATAATAGTCCTTGCCCGCAACGTAGTATGGCTGAACGAGGGAATAAGGGCCGAGTGACGTTGTTCCGTCGTCACAAAGGGTGCTTATAACCACCGTAGGCATGGGAAAAAACAGTGAGGTTTGGTAGAAATTGTCAACTATTCGCAGATTTTCAAAGCTGCTCATTAAAATCGCCTCCGTAATTATTATACCTTTAGCATACCACAAACCTAAGGCGGTTTCAAATAAGGAATTTCGTAAATATAAATCATTTTTTTAGAAAATTATTGCAGAGTAAATCGGTTTTATGGTAAAATCATACTGTAGTATTTTTAATTTTGCTTCTATGCAGTTAATTATTGGAATTTACGCAGAAACGGAGTGTTTTTCATGAAAAAAAGTGTTCAGGATATCATGAATATTATTAAAGAAAATGATATCAAGATGGTTGATTTTAAGATGGTTGATATTAACGGACAGTTCCGTCACGTTACTATTCCCGCTCAGAGCTTTTCTGAGGATATTATGAGAGACGGTGTAGGCTTTGATGCATCAAACTACGGCTATGCAGTGGTTGAAAAGAGCGACATGGTATTTATTCCCGATCCCGATACTGCTATGATAGATCCTTTCTGCGAGATACCTACCCTTTCTATGAGCGGTAATGCGATGATTATCGATACTCCCGAAAACAGACCTCTTGCACAGTATCCCAGAAATATTGTTCAGGCGGCTGAAAAGTATATGAGAGACAGCGGTGTTGCAGACATTATGCTTATTCTCCCTGAGTTTGAGTTTTATCTTTTTGACCGTGTGGGCTGGGAGGTACAGTCAAATTCCGTTGCCGCATACGTTGATGCTCAGCAGTCTTACTGGAACAGTATGGACGAGGGAATGGGTTGCGTGGTTCCGAAGCAAAAGGCTTACCATATCGCAAAGCCCTATGACGTTTCTTACGAGTGCCGCAGTGAAATGTGTATGCACATTGAAGAAGCAGGCATTCCCGTCAAGTATCATCACCCCGAAGTTGCCGCTTCCGGTCAGTTTGAAATTGAGCCTAAGCTCGGTGAGATGTCCAAGATGGCTGATGCAACCATGATTATTAAGTATATTATTAAAAATACAGCCGCAAAATACGGCAAGAGTGCAACTCTTATGCCGAAGCCCGTATACGGCGAGGCAGGCAGCGGAATGCACGTACACATGCTTCTTTTAAAGGACGGAAAGCCTGTTTTTGCTGACGATAACGGCTACGCACATCTCAGTGAAACTGCCCACTATTTTATCGGCGGACTTCTTAAGCACATCAGTTCTCTCTGTGCTATTACAAACCCCAGCACCAACTCCTTCAAGAGATTGGTTCCCGGCTTCGAGGCTCCCGTTACCGTAGGTTACGCAACGTCTAACCGTAGTGCGGTTATCCGTATCCCTGCTTATGCAAAGCAGCCTACAGAGCGCCGCTTTGAGCTTCGTAATCCCGATGCTACCTGTAATCCTTATTTCTGCTATGCCGCTATTCTTATGGCAGGTCTTGACGGAATTAAGAATAAAATCGATCCTCATGCTAATGGTTGGGGTCCTTACGACGTGAACCTCTACACTCTCTCTGATGAAGAGAAGAGTAAGCTCAAAGGCTTGCCTACTTCCTTGGAGCAGGCTTTGGATGCACTTGAAGCTGACCACGATTATCTCACTGCAGGCGGAGTATTCCCCGAGGTTCTTATTAAGAACTTTATTAAGACAAAGCGTGCAGAATGCAGCGAGCTTTCTAAGATTCCTCATCCCGCTGAGTTTGAGAAGTATTATAATTTGTAATAAAATAAAACCGATAATGAAGAAGGCTGTGTGTTTTTAACATGCGGCCCTCTTTCTTTCTGAACCGCTAATAGGTGTACTGAAAAAATTATGAGTTGACAGAAGCACTGAAATTTTATATAATTCCAAGGTGCATGAATATATTTTTATGGAGGTGTATCAGAGATGATCAGACCGTATCAGCCTAATAAGAGGCAGAGAAGTAAGGTTCATGGCTTCAGAGCAAGAATGAAAACTGCAAATGGTAGAAAAGTACTCAGACGCAGAAGACAGAAAGGCAGAAAAGTTCTTTCCGCTTAATTGTATGACGACGGTGTGGGGGGCTTAGGCTTGCCATACCTGATTTGTCCGTACTTCTGCAGTATTGGGCTTGCTTTTGCAAGGGCTCGGACAAGCACGACGTGTGTAGGTAGAGGAATATGGACTTATGAAAAATACAATTTCGATAAAGTTAAATAGAGAATTTCAAAGAGTTTACAAAAGAGGACAGCGCAAAGGCGGAAGATTTCTTACCGTCTATGTGTTGAAAAACAGGCTCGGCTCCAACAGACTTGGCATTACCGTTGGAAAGAAATTCGGTAACAGTGTTCAGCGAAACCGCATAAAGCGGCTTATTCGTGAAAACTACAGACTTATCGAGGAAAAGCTTTGTTGCGGCTATGACATTGTCGTTGTGGCGAGGTTCTCCGAGAGGGGGGCTGCCTCGCCTAACAACAAGCTTAAAGCGATTTACGTACCTTCGTTTGACGAGGTACAAAAGGATATTACCAAGGCTCTTTCGTCCTTGGAGGTTGTTGCGGCCGGTACAGATAGTTGATTCCGGCTTTTTACGTCTGTTTAGGTATTAAAGCAGACAGGATATTCGGAGATAAAGCATGAAAAAGATTATGAAGCTTGCGGTTTCTGCTGTAAGGGCGATTCCGTTGGGATTGATAAAATTTTATCAAAAGTTTATTTCTCCTGTGAAACAGCCCTGCTGTAGATTTTATCCTACGTGTTCGGTGTATGCGTACACAGCGATTAAAAAGCACGGCGCGATAAAGGGTACGGGCATGGCGGTATATCGGATTCTCCGCTGTAATCCTTTTGGTAAGGGCGGATACGATCCGGTTAAATGAATTTTGAAAGGGTTAAATAATGGATTTTTTAGCGGAGCCTTTTGGCGTCATAATGAGTTTTTTATTTGAGCACTTGGCTTTTGGCAATTACGGTATAGCAATTATTTTGTTTACGCTTTTTGTCAGAGTATTGCTCTTTCCGCTGACTTTGAAACAGCAAAAGTCCATGGTGCAGACTCAAGCTCTCCAGCCTGAACTCGAGGCGTTGAGACGTAGCTGCGGTAATGATAGTCAGCTTCTTATGCAGGAACAGCAGAAGCTGTATGCGAAATATAACGTAAATCCTATGTCGGGATGCTTGCCCATGTTTATACAGCTCCCCATTTTGCTTGTGGTTTACAATATTATCAACCAGCCGCTTACATATATAGCGGGTATGGCAAGTGAAAAAATTGCAGAGCTCGCTAAGGTTGCAGGCGTTTCAAGTCCTACGATGCAGCTTCAGATTAACGGAATTTTTCTTCACAGCGAAGAAAAAATTGCCGAGGCTGTAGCAAAGGGCATTGAAGTGACACATGAGAGCTTTGTTGACATGACTTTTCTTAAAATATTTGACTTGGGTATTGCCCCTTGGGAATGTATCAGCACGAAGAATTGGAGTTTACTTCCTCTTTTGCTTATCCCGATACTCACTTTGGCGACACAGTACCTTACTCAATGGCTGACACAGCCCAAAAAGAAAGAGAAGAAGAATGACGACCCGTCCATGAGGTCTATGAATATGATGTTAAAGATAATGCCTCTTATGACATTCTTTATCGCATTCACCACCCCTGCAGGTCTCGGCTTTTATTGGACAATAGGAAACCTGCTGTCAATGCTGCAGACGGTTCTTATAAATAAAGTATTTATTAAGAAGAAAGAGGTTTAAGAGAAGATGGCAAGAAGCGTAATAAAAGAAGGAAAAAATGTTGACGAAGCCATTGCTTTGGCGATTGCTGAGCTTGGTATTGAGCTTGAAGATGCAGACGTTGAAATTCTCGAAGAAGGAAGCAAGGCTGTTCTCGGAATTTTCGGCGGTAAGGGTGCGAAGGTTCAGGTAACTGAGCACGTAACTGATACAAAGAAAATAAATGCTTTTCTCGAGGCAATGCTTGACGTTATCGGTATAGAGGCAAGAATTGAGACTCGTGAGGAATCCGACAAGATTTTCGTAGATGTTTACGGCGAAAACGTAGGTGCTCTTATCGGAAAGCACGGCGACACGCTTTATGCAATATCTTATCTTGCTAACCTTATCATCAATAAGGGCCGTGAGAATTACAAGCGCGTTGTTGTGGACGTTGAGCATTATCGTGAGCAGCGCGAGGAAGTGCTTGTTTCTATGGCGAACAAGGCAGCAGAGCGCGTTATGAGATATAAGAGACCTGTGCAGATGCAGCCTATGCCGGCGGCAGAGCGCAGAATAGTTCACGCAACACTTCAGGCTAACCGTATGGTTGAGACGGAGAGTACAGGTGAAGAACCCAACAGATGTGTTGTTGTGAAAATTAGACCGTATACAAAGGTGATTTGATTAAAATTGTATTACTCTGACGACTGTATTGCAGCTATATCTACGCCTGCGGGAAGCGGCGGAATAGCTATTATAAGAATTAGCGGAAAAGACGCCTTTTTTATTGCGGACAAGATGTTTGGCGCAAGTAAAGAGGGCGTTTTGTCTGATTGCGTCTCAAAAATGGCGGATCATACGATAAAGCACGGTTATATTTTTGATTGTACGGCGGAAAACGGTGCTTCTCCGGAGCTTATTGATGAATGTTTGGTAAGCAAAATGGATGCGCCGCGGACGTATACGGCGGAAAACGTAGTAGAGATTAACTGTCACGGAGGCTTTGCCGTTGCTTCGAGGATATTGCAGCTTACCTTGAAAAACGGCGCGCGTCCCGCAGAGCCGGGTGAGTTTACAAAACGTGCTTTTTTAAACGGCAGAATTGACCTCTCGGAGGCAGAGGGTGTAATTGATATAATCAATGCCAAAACAGAAGAGAGCCGAAAGGCGGCGACTCAGCAGCTTTCGGGAAAGCTCTCCAAACAAATAGATGCCATTTGCAAGCGACTTATAGGAACTCTTGCCGAGATAGAGGTTTCAATCGATTATCCTGAATACGAGATGGATGAGCAGGCAGGAGAGGATGCTTTTTCGGCGCTTTCGGCAATTGAAAGGGAGCTCTGTGCTTTAAGCGAAAGCTATGAGAGAGGTCGCCTTATAAGGGACGGGTTGAAGCTTGTAATCGCAGGACTTCCCAATGCGGGAAAATCTTCTTTGATGAACGTTCTTTCGGGATATGACCGTTCTATTGTAACGGATATTCCCGGAACTACCCGCGATACCGTGGATGAATTCATCAAAATAGACGGTATTCCGATAATGGTAACGGATACTGCCGGTATAAGAGAGACGGATGATGCCGTTGAGCGTATCGGAGTTGAAAGGGCTCGTGAGAAAATAAGGGAAGCGGACCTCGTAATATATATGGCGGATTGCTGTGACTTTGCCGCGGGAAAAAATAACCGCATGGCAGGTTCGGTTTCCTGTGCAGACGTACACAGAGAAAATATTGCGGAGCTTTCTGCTGACAATACTCTTATTATTGTTAATAAAACAGATCTTGACACGGAAAATAATTTGGCTGATGCGGCGGAAGCCTTTTTTGAGGGATTTCGCTGTATAAAAGCTTCGATGTCCCGCGGTGAGGGCATTAATGAAGTTTTTGAGTTTATAAAAGAGCGTTGTCTCTTGAGCGACGGCGGGGTTTCCTCGCAGAATATTATTACCAACAGCAGACATAAGCATTTGATTGATTCGGCTATTTCTTTGTTGTCAGCTGCAAAGGGCAGCTATAAGGCAGGTATGCCGCTTGACTGTGTAGCTTATGATGTCAGGCTGTGCAGTGAAAAGCTCGGTGAAATTATCGGAAGAAATATCTCGGACGATGTAATACACGACATTTTCAGTAGGTTTTGTTTGGGAAAATAAAGGGAGATTTTTATGAGGTTTGAAGCAGGAGAGTACGATATTGCCGTTGTCGGTGCAGGACATGCGGGCTGTGAAGCAGCTCTTGCGGCAGCACGATTGGGATTTAAAACCGTAATTTTTGCAATAAATCTTGACAGCGTGGGAAATATGCCTTGTAACCCCAGTATAGGCGGAACTTCAAAGGGTCAATTGGTGCGTGAAATCGATGCGCTCGGAGGCTCCATGGGTAAAATTGCGGACAAGACGACCTTGCAATCAAAGCTTCTGAATAAAGCAAAAGGACCTGCAGTTTATTCTTTGAGAGCACAGATTGACAGACGTGCCTACCAAACGCAGATGAAGCACGAGCTGGAGCTTTGCGAGAATCTTGACGTTAAGCAGGGCGAAATCGTTGATATTTTAACTGAAGAAGAGGACGGCGAAAATTATCCTAAGGTCACGGGTGTTGTTACACACACCGGAGCAATATACCGCTGCAAATGTGCGATTTTATGCACGGGCACCTATTTGAAAGGCAAAATCATTATCGGTGACGTAAGCTATTCGGGAGGACCTGACGGATTATTTCCGGCAAATGAATTGTCTGCAAGACTTTTGGAGCTTGGATTTACTCTTTTAAGACTTAAAACAGGAACTCCCGCAAGAGTAAAAAGAGCCAGTATTGATTTTTCTCAGATGGAAGTACAGTACGGCGATAACGTTGCTACACCGTTTTGTCACGATACCGAATCGCTTGAAATTGAGCAGATGCCTTGCTATCTGACTCATACAACAACGCGAACACACGAGATAATCCGCGAGAATATTCATCGTTCTCCAATGTTTAACGGTTCAATCGAGGGTATAGGTCCCCGTTACTGTCCTTCATTGGAGGACAAGGTTATGCGCTTTGCCGATAAAGAGCGCCATCAGGCATTTGTAGAGCCTATGGGAAGGGACACCGAGGAAATGTATCTTCAGGGAATGTCGTCGAGTCTTCCTGAGGACGTACAGCTTGCTTTTATGAGAACAATAACGGGTCTTGAAAACTTATCGGTGATGAGACCTGCCTATGCTATTGAATATGATGCAATTGATGCTCGTCAGCTGAATTTGTCTCTGGAGAGCAGAATTGTTGACGGACTTTTCTTTGCGGGGCAGATTAACGGCTCTTCGGGTTACGAGGAAGCGGCGGGACAAGGCATTGTTGCGGGAATTAATGCGGCAATGAAGCTCCAAGGCAGAAAACCGCTTATAATTGACCGCAGTGAGGGCTATATCGGTGTTTTGATAGACGATTTGGTTACCAGGGGAACGAAAGAACCCTACAGAATGATGACTTCGCGTGCCGAATACAGACTTCTTTTGCGCCACGACAATGCAGATACCAGACTTATGCCGAAGGGACACGAGGTAGGCCTGGTAAGTGATGAGCGGTATGAGAGATTTCTTAAAAAACAAGAGGCAGTTAACGCTGAAATTGAAAGACTTTCAGCGACGATAATGTCCCCTTCAGACGAAGTAAACGAGTTTTTGAAGCAACACGGCAGTACTCCCATAAAGAACGGTATTTCTTTGAAGGAATTACTGAGACGTCCGGAGCTGACGTACGAGGCATTGGCTCAAATCGACAAAAAACGTACTGCTTTTTGGGAAAAAATGTCGAGTGAGCAAGGACTTTCTCTCAATACCAATTCACGTGAAGAGGTTGAAATACTTGTAAAATACGAGGGATACATAAAAAGACAGGAACAGCAGGTAGCGCAGTTCAAGAAAACGGAGCGCATGCTTATTCCCGAAACCGTTGACTTTAAGGCAATTCCTACCATAAGTCTTGAGGCAAGAGAAAAGCTTGCAAAATACAGGCCTGCATCGGTGGGACAAGCGGGAAGAATAAGCGGTGTTTCGCCTGCCGACATTACGGCATTGGTTGTTTACCTTAAAACACAAGAAGTATAGTTTTGCAAAATTGAGCAGGGAGAGACAAAGATGACTGACAGCTTATATGAGCTTCTGAAAAACGGAGCGGCAGAATACGGTGTGACGATAACACCCGGAATTGCCGAAAAATTTGACCGTTACAGAGTGCTTTTGCAGGAGTGGAACGAGCGTATGAATCTTACTGCAATTACCGATGACGAGGGAATTACGGTAAAGCATTTTATTGATTCATTAAGTATTGTTCCTTTTATAAAGGAATTTGGAGGAAAGACACTTGCAGACGTGGGAACGGGTGCGGGTTTTCCGGGTATTCCGCTTAAAATTGTTTGTCCTGAACTTGAAATCTGCTTGATTGATTCTCTTGCAAAGAGATTGAATTTTTTAAACTGTGTTATTTCGGAACTCGGTCTTTCCGGAATAAAGACTGTTCACTCCCGGGCAGAGGATGCGGGTCGTGCGGCAGAACACAGGGACAGGTATGATCTGGTGACTGCCCGTGCTGTTGCTGCGATGCCTGTTTTGCTTGAGTATTGTATGCCGCTTGTAAAGCCCGGCGGAACGTTTCTTGCAATGAAGGGAGGAAGCGAGGAGCCTGCATATAAGCGTGCACTTTCAGAGCTTTCGGCAAAAGAAGTGAAGTCCGTTGAGTTTGCTTTGGATGTAGGAGAAAGTGAAAAGGCTTCTCGAAAAATATATTGTATAAAAAAGACAGGCAAGACACCCGCTAAGTATCCGAGAAAAGCGGGCACGGCAAGCAAACAGCCATTGTAGTTTTTTGTCTGAATCGGTCGAAGAGTAACGGCGATGAAATAATGCAATTTGTCATAATTTCATGTAAAATCAAACTACCGTCTCATGAATTTAAACAAGGAGAGAGTAGTTATGAAGCCGAAGACCGCAAATTTAAAATTAATCGATTTTGACGAGCCGAGGCTAAAGGTAGCAGGCTCGTCTTGTGCTTTAAAGGTCGTTTCCGTGCCTATAGAGCATATAAAATTTAAATATGAACAGGAGCACGACAGTGTTGCTTTGGAAGAGCTTGCGGAGTCTATAAGTGAGTATGGAATAATGCACCCTGTGAGCTTGCGCCGCACCGATTCCGAGGACAAGCAGGAGTATGAAATTATTTCAGGTATAAGGCGTGTGAGGGCAGCTCGGCTTGCAGGAGTTTCGGTAATTCCGGCTATTATATACGAGATTAGTGCAGACGATTTTGCAATAATGAGTCTGCTTGAACGTTTGAGACGTGAAAATCTCCATTTTATAGAAGAAGCGGAAATGTATTATCTGCTAATGATGGAATACGGCATGACTCAGGAGGAGCTTGCCTATAGAGTAGGGAAAAGCCAGTCGACCATCGCTAACAAAATTCGACTTTTGAAATTACCACCTCTTGTGAAGAAAATTATACAGGAGCACGATTTATCGGAACGTCATGCAAGGGCTCTTTTAAGAATAAGGGACGAACAACTGCAGCTTCGTGCATTAAAAACGGTTTGCTCCAAAAATTTTAACGTTTCTAAAACAGAGCAATTGGTTGGTAAGCTTCTGGAACGAAAAATTTCACCGTCCCACGAAGCACGCTTTTCCGCTCTTGAAGCAGAGCTTTCCGGAGATCCGTATCAGATTATGATGTGCGAAATCAAGGCATTCATCAACGATCTGCGAAAAGACGTTGACGGGCTTAGAAGAGCGGGGATTATTACCAAAGCCGCACAGTTTGACAGGGATGAATATCTTGAATTTATAGTGAGAATACCTAAGGCTGAAAACGGCATGAAAAAGCGGGCGCAGGGGTGATTTTCAGCGTTTTCTTGCGGTTTTATACTGTGTTAATTTAGAAATATTACAATATACAAAAAAGAATTGTCTGTTTTCACGACTTATGATATAATAATAAAAAAGTTTACCGGGAAATAATAAACGCCCAATGGAGTGTTTGATGTATGATGTAGGAAGATGGTCGGTGGTTGGTGAAATTCCCCCTGCTACTGCATTATATTGCAATGCCTGCGAAGCAGAAATAATCGCTCATTTGGCGGGACATCACTAATTTAGTAAAATAATACAAGGAGGTATCAAAATGAAAAGGTTACTGTGTACAATTATGATAATTATTTGTATAACGTCTCTTGTATCGTGTACAAAACCGGCTGATTCTCCCTTGCCGAGTGCGACTATTCAAAAACCGAGTGATTCTCCCTTGCCGAGTGCTCCTACGAAAAAACCGATAACTTGGTCTGATAGTCTGGCGCCAAGGCCTGATTATGATTTTAAACACTTCTCTTCGTTTGATGAGCTTTGTGCATATTTCGTTCCTGACGAGAAAACGGGCGAGGTGCGTGCAATATTGGAAAAAGCGAAAGAGCCCGAATCTTGTTCTGCGTACATTGACAAGATAGTTGCAGAACGAGCTTTGTGGAAACCTGTATTTCCTGCAAAGTATGGAGAGCCCAGGCACCTGATGCTTCAAAATTACGGTCTTTTTGATTTTCCTAGTATGGAGTATAGGTATACTGAAGAGCTTGTTTTAAAATTTAAGTATTTAGAGATGAGCAGTGATGACATTGACATTTTAAACAGTCAGGGTATCAGAGCTTTTTTGGCCTATAAAAAGCCTAGCGCTGCTGAAACTTACCTGAACATTCCCGATAAACGGGGTGAAGCAGATGGTGATGTTATTCGATGTATGGAAACTGTTGTTCTTGCGGACGGAACGGAGGTAGAGGCGGTACATGTTATAAAAGAGGAGAGAACGCTTGTTTATGAATTATATATGTTCCCGTATAAAGGACTTCTCTGCTGGGTTTGTGCAGATGGTAAAGAGGGCGTACACTTAAATGATGAATTCTTTGCACAGTTTGATATTGTGAAAGTAGAGTTTTGATTGATTGTGTTTCAAGATAGTTGTTTCGGGAGCGTGTATTCTAAAAAGATGTGAAACGTAACGTATAGCGGCTACTCCAAACAAAGGAGTAGCCGTTACGGTTTTTGTGACTTCCGTATGCTCGCAAATCGATTTTGTTACAGGCAATACAGCCATGTTTCTGATGAAGTTTCTGCGGTTTTTTGCTGAAAACAGTGGACTTTCAGAGCAAAGCGTGGTATAATATAAGCGGTATATGCTACGGAAAAATACACAGTTAAAAGCTGTGTCCCGAAGAAAAATCGTTAAGGGAGAAATCTGAAAAATGGATGAAATCTTGACAGGAAATACAACCGAAAATTCCGAAGAAAGCGTACTTAAAGATTTGGCAGGAAAGATTGTGCCTATTGACGTCGAGTATGAAATGAAGCGTGCTTTTATCGAGTACGCCATGAGCGTTATTGTAGACCGTGCGCTTCCCGATGTGCGTGACGGCTTGAAGCCCGTACACCGCAGAATTGTATATTCTCTGTTTGAACAGGGTTTTACACCTGACCATTCCTACAGAAAGTGTGCTACTACGGTAGGTTACGTTATGGGTAAATACCACCCTCACGGAGATGCTGCCATTTATGACAGCTTGGTTCGTCTTGCACAGGACTTTTCCATGAGATACACCCTTGTTGACGGAAGCGGTAACTTTGGTTCACGTGATAACGACCCGCCTGCCGCACAGCGTTACACCGAGTCTAAGATGGCGAAGATATCCATGGAGCTTATCGCCGATATAAGAAAGGACACGGTTGACTTTAAGCCGAACTACGATGAGCACGAAATGGAGCCTGTGGTTCTTCCCGCAAGATTTCCGAACCTGCTTGTAAATGGTTCTTCCGGTATTGCAGTCGGAATGGCTACTGAAATTCCTCCTCATAACTTGGGCGAGGTTATAGACGGTGTTATTGCTGCCATTGATAATCCCGACATTACCGTGGACGAGCTTATGCAGTATATAAAAGGTCCGGACTTTCCTACCGCTGCCAATATTATCGGCAAGCAGGGAATAAGAGAAGCTTACAGAACGGGTAGAGGAAGAATTATCGTAAGATCCGAAGCTACCATAGAAGAAATGCCGAACGGCAGACAGCGTATTGTTGTTACGGAGATTCCTTACAAGGTGAACAATGCGAAGCTTGTTGAGCGTATTGCAGAGCTTCACAAAGAAAAGAGAATCGAAGGCATAAGCGAGCTTCGTGACGAGTACAGCAAAAAGGGTATCAGAATTGTAATTGAGCTTAAGCGTGATGCAAACGCAAACGTGCTTTTAAACCAGCTCTACAAGAACACACCGATGCAAGAGGCATTCAACGTAAATATGTTGGCGGTTGTTCCTACGGAGAACGGTGGTTACGAGCCGAAGCTTATAAATCTTAAGGAAGCTATCACTTACTATATAGCTCACCAAAAAGACGTTGTTACGAGAAGAACACAGTTTGACCTTAATAAATCCTCTGAAAGAGCGCATATCTTGGAGGGTACTCTTAAGGCGATAGACAATATTAACGAGGTTATTGAGATAATCAGATCTTCAAGAACAGAGGTTGAAGCAAAAGAGCGCTTGATGGCAAGGTTTGAGTTTACCGAAAGACAGGCGCAGTACATAGTAGACCTCCGTTTGGGACGTTTGGTAGGCTTGGAGAGAGACAAGATTCTGGAAGAGTACAACCAGCGCTTGGAAGAAATTGCTTACTTTACCGGACTTCTTGCAGATGAAACGAAGTTGTTCGGTGTTATCAAAGAAGAAATTCTTGCCATTAAAGAAAAATACGGAGACGAAAGAAGAACAAAGCTTCTTGCGGATGAAGATGAAATCGACATCGATGACCTTATTAATGAGCAGGAAATTGCAGTTACACTTACAAACTCCGGATATATAAAGAGAACAGCTGCAGACACGTACAAAGCGCAGCGCAGAGGCGGAAAAGGACTTATGGGTCTCACCACAAAGGAGGAAGATTTTGTTAAGCATCTTCTTCTTACTTCTTCGCACAATATGCTTCTGTTTGTAACGAACGCCGGAAAGATTTATTCTCTTAAGGGCTACGAGCTTCCGGATGCCGCAAGAACCGCAAAGGGCACACCGATTGTAAATCTTCTGCCCCTTGATAACGGCGAAAAGGTAGCGGCTATTATACCGATTAAGGGATTTGAAGACAGCCAATACTTACTCATGGGAACAAAGAGCGGCGTTGTTAAGAAGACAGCACTTCTTGAATACCGCAATATGAGAAAGAGCGGTCTTATCGCAATTGAACTGCGCGAGGGTGACGAAATCGTTAATGCCTGCCTTACAAATGATGACGAAGATATCGTTATCGTCACACATAACGGTATGGCTATACGTTTTGAAAACAGTGATGCAAGAGCGGTTGGAAGAGGCTCTATAGGTGTAAGAGGTATTTCTCTTGCCGAGGGCGATTACGTAGTAGGCGTTGACGTGTGTAAGCATGGCGATTCTATGTTGCTTATCACGGAAAAAGGTTTCGGAAAGAGAACCTGCATTGACGAGTACAGAACGCAAGGCAGAGGCGGAAAGGGTCTTATCACTTATAAGCTCAGCGAAAAGACAGGCTGTGTTGCGGGCATGATGTTTGTTGATGACGATAATGACGTTATGCTTATTACAAGAAGCGGCACGGTTATCAGATTGCATGCTTCCGACATTAATACTATCGGCAGAGCTACGCGCGGTGTTACTCTTATGAGAACAAATGACGAAAATCCGATAGTGGGCTGTTCAAAGACATTCCGTGAAGAGACTGAAAACACAGAGCTTCCCGAAGGCATGGAAGCTGAAGCAGAAGAAACAGCAGACGTTTCAGAGGCTTCAGAGGCTACTGAGTCGGTTGAATCTGCACCGGAAGGTGACCAGGCATAATAATCGTATATCAGAAAATAATTACAACCCCTCTTGCGGCGGAGAGAAGTCTTGCGCGAGAGGGGTTTGCGCTAATGAGAGGTGCATTTAATGAAAGGTAAAAAAATATTGGTGGCAATGAGCGGCGGTGTTGACAGCAGCGTTGCCGTACGGATGCTCAGAGAACAGGGATATGAGGTAGAAGGCGCCACCATGAAGATGCTGAGCGGTGCGGCAGAGGAAGAAAGAATTAAAAAAACAGCAGGTGTTGCAGAACAATTAGGCATTAAGCTTCATGTTTTTTCGGTAGAACAAGAGTTTAAAAGCGGTGTCATAAATTATTTTGCGGATACGTACATTGAAGGCGGAACTCCTAACCCATGTATAATGTGTAACAGATTGCTTAAATTCGGATTTTTTCTTCGTAAGGCGCTGGAGTTAGGTTTTGACGGTATCGCTACGGGCCACTATGCGAGAATATGCATGGAAGATGACGGGCGGTATCATTTAAAGTGTTCGGAAAATATACAAAAGGACCAATCGTATTTTCTTTTCGGAATGACACAAAAAGAACTGTCACATGCTGTTTTTCCGTTGGAGAATGCCGATAAGGCACAGGTCCGCAGTCTTGCCGAGGAGTTGGGGCTTGACAATGCACAGCAAAAGGACAGTCAGGATATATGCTTTGTGAAGGATTGCCTTTATACGGATATTATTGATGAAGTATGCAAGGAACGCGGCGCGGAGCGCCGCAAAGGAAAATTTGTTGACGTTTACGGCAATGTTTTGGGAGAACATAACGGTATTGAGCGTTACACGGTGGGACAGCGAAAAGGAGTAGGCATGTCTCTTGGCGCAGGGAAGCCGCTTTACGTTGTAGATAAGCGGCCGGAAACTGCCGAGGTTGTAATGGGGGATGATTCCTTACTGTTTAAGAAGGAATTATTTGTAAAAAACGTTTCCCTTGTTTTTCTGACAGATGAAGAAGCGGAAGCAAGGTCGCCGATGTCTCTTACCGTAAAGACTCGTTATAACCAAAAGCCTCTTAAGGCAGAGGTTTTCTATAACAAAGAGAACAATACAGCCTCTGTTTCCTTTGAAACACCGGTGCGAGCCATTACTCCCGGTCAATTTGCGGTTTTTTACGACGGCGATGACGTTATAGGCGGCGGTGAAATTTTTAAAAGTTAATACGGGCAGTTGCAGTGTTTTGAATTTTTTGATATACTGACCTGTACGGAGGAATATAAATAGAAAGAAAGGCGGGATGGACATGAAAGAGGGCAGAAAAATTCCTTTTGGTAAAATATTTTTGCTGGCTGTATCATTGTTGCTGGCGGTCAAATTTATTTTTGACTTTGAAGGATTTTGGAGATTGTTTTCTGCAATAGGCGGCACAGTCATTTCTGTGTTAAGCTACGTCCTTGTGGGATTTGTCATAGCATACGTTTTAGATGCATACGTACAGTTCCTCGGAAATAAGGTCATGAAAAAGTGGACCAAGAGCCCGAAGGCAAAAAGAATTGTTTGTATTGTCATAGGCTATGCAACTTTTGCGGGAATTCTGGCGTTTTTCCTCTTTACTCTGATGCCGTCCCTTATAGACAGCCTTAAAATGCTTATAAAAGAGATTCCTTCGCTTATAGACAAGTCCCGTGATTTGTATGATAAATTACTTGACGGAACGCTCATAAATCTTCCGGAATCTGCCATAAACACGATTGACAGCACAATACGAGGCTTTTTTGCAGGACTTCTTGACCTAATTGACGTTTCAAAAATATCAAGCTTCTTGACGACTACTACAGTTACTATCTTTAACGCAGTTATGGGTATAATGGTTTCGGTGTATATGCTTGTGGAGAAAGGAAATATTCTTCGTGCAGGCAATAAAATCCTTGACGGACTTTTTTCAAAAAAGACAGCGCGAAGGCTGAAGTGGGCAGGCCGAAAGGTGAATGAAATATTCAAATGCTATTTTACCGGAAAAATATTACAGGCGTGCATTATGAGTATTATGGCATTTATTGTTTTCTCGCTGCTCAGACTTCCGTATGCAATGCTTTTTGCAGCAGTTATCGGTGTGTTCAACATGGTTCCGTATATCGGTCCGTGGGTCGGTGCCGTTCCTGTAGTGTTAATTTGTCTTGTAGATAATTTTTGGACCGGTGTTGCGGCAACGGCAGGTATCATTTTAGTACAAATTATTGATAATTGGATAATAAGCCCTCGTATTATCGGAAATCAAATGGGAATCAGCCCTCTTGCCATATTAATGGGTCTGTGCATAGGCGGAAAGATTTTCGGCGTTATAGGCATGATAATGGGTGACGTAATGGCGGCGCTGATAAAGGTATTCTTCTATGATACGTACGTCGAAGCTCTGCGCAGAAAGAAAATACGAGAGCGTAATATGCTGAAAAGGCAAGCCGAGAATGAAACTGCTGTGATCGATGCTGACGAAGACCCCGACGAGGACTTGTTCGGAGGCGTTCCGCACGATGCCGTAGCAGAGGCAAGTGCAAAGGAAAGAGCCGCATTGCTTGAAGGCTCCGCAAAGTCTAAAAAGAAAAATAAGTGATTTTAACAAGACCAAGTAAGGGGTAATTATATGAAAGCTAAAAATTTATTCTCTGCTTTTCTCCCTATTGCGGCATTTGTTCTCGAATTGTTTCCTAACGGAGTGGTTTTAAGGTTTGGGAATCCCGAAGGAGAACCTTGGGTACGCACGTATAATTATTTTAGTCTGACTCCGTTTGGGTATGCAAATTTCGGACCGTTTCTTACCGCCGTATTGACTTGTGTTTTGCTTGCTTTGGTTGTTATCCACCTGTTTAAACCACGTAAAGGACTGAATATTGCAATTATGAACGTATCAGGACTCGCAACTATAACTTCCTTAATGCCTTTGATGCATGGCATAAATTATATTACGGCGACGGGTATAGTTATATCTGTTCTTCTGGCAGTCACGTTCGGATTAAGCTTACTTAAAAATAAAAATTTTACTAAGCAATAAAAGGCGCCGCAGTAATTATATATTAAAGCAAAGTAATTTGGGTGCACCTGTAACAAGAGCAGGTGCACCCAAAGTGGTTTTTATACTGTTTGTAACAGTTGTTATTCTGTTCTGAGCGCTACTACGGGGTCCTTCTTTGCTGCGCTTCTTGAAGGAATCAATCCGGATATAAGTGTAAGTAATACGCTTATAACAACAAGTATTATTGCCGCGGAAAGCGGTAATACCGCACGCAGATTGGCAATTCCGGTCAGATGATTCAAAATAATATTTATCGGAATGCAGAGAAGGTACGTTACCACTACACCCAACAGACCCGACGTAAAGCCTACTATCATAGTTTCGGCATTAAACATACGTGAAACGTTTTTCTTAGAGGCACCGATTGCTCTTAAGATACCGATTTCCTTTGTTCTTTCCTGTACGGATATGAGAGTTATAACGCCTATCATAATAGAAGAAACAATAAGTGATATTGCAACAAAGGCTATCAACACGTAAGTTATTGCGTTGATGATGGTTGTTATTGAGGACATCATTATGCCTAAATAGTCAGTGTATTTTATTTCCTGCAGCTCGTCAACCGAATCGTTGTAGTCCTTTATTGCATCGGTAATTATATCCTTGTTTTCAAAAGATGAAGCATAGATATTTATTGCAGAGGGAGATTCAATGTCAATATAGCCCATTGCGAGAAGATTGTCCTCGTAGGTTGATTCCGAAAATACCATAATTTCGTCATAGTATTGTGCACATTGCTCCGTAGTAAAGCCTGCCAGTTCATAATTAAGCGCAGCGCAGAGTTCTTCGGCGCTCATTGATGCAAGCTGCGTTGCAACCTGCTGTGCGTATTGTGCCTTTATTTGCTCTGCCGCAAGCTGAGAAAATATTTCCATAAGCTCTTCATCGCTCATTTGAGATAAGTACTCGAGAATTTCTTCGGCATTTACACCGGTCATTTCTGCACTTAAGCCGGAAGCCATCATTGTTTCGATTTCTTCTCGTGTCATTGAGCCTATGGTTGCATTGATTTGCTGTTCTAAAAATTCTGCCGACGGAATACTTTTAATGGCAATATATGCAGCAGCCTTTTCCTTATCCGTCATGCCTTCAATATAATTTCGAAAAGCCGTTTCTTTTTCGGTATCGGAAAGTGTTCCTGTCGTAGAATCGAAGGGCAGTCCCGTAAGAATATCTTTATCGGGGCTTTCAAGCTGTGCGTCAATTACTGCTGAGTCCTTCGCCTTTTCAATCAAGTGTTTAGTGAGTTTGTCGGTGTAGCAAATGCTTCCCGTAAGCATTGTAGTATCAGCATCCTCTGAGGGACGGATAATGCCTGTTACTTTAAGAGTCATTGCACTGTCGTAAAGATAACGCAAGCCTGCCTCTGATTCTCTTAAATCGGTGTAAAGTCCGGTTGCCTTGTCATAATGATAACAATCTGCATTTAAAATAACCTTGTATTCAGAGTTGCAAATATCTTCGTACGACCACTTGGAAATTTTACTCGTGTCAAGTGCGGTACCGTTAATTGCGGCATCGGCAAGTGTATCGATTTCTTCGGCAGAAACAAGACCTAAGGCATAGAGTGTTATATCATCGAGTTCATTGTTTTCATCAACTACAAGAACTACTTCATCATAGCTATTTGGCCACGAACCGTAGATAACGTCGTACTGTTCAAGTAAAAGGTTGTTTACGGGAGCTCCGTCATTTCCCGGGAGAAGCTCTTGCCAGAGAGTAGTACCCATACTGCTCATTGAAGAAGCGGACATGCCTCCCATTGTAGCCATAGAACTCATTGCAGACATATCAACCCCGATATACTTGAGCATTAAATCCATAATGATTTCTTCAAGATCGGAATGAATAATTTCTCCGTCAATGTTTTCCGTGTATACCAGCATGTCAAGTGCATATGAATATTGAACACCGTTGACTGCTTCCGCAAGCGAAGAATCACTTTTCTTTATTTCCGCATCAAGATATTTTTTGAACGTTTTCAGATCGTTTTCGCTTTCTTCTATGCTGTTCATTGCATTTATCATGTTGTAGAGCGCCGCTTTTTTGTAGACAGCATCATTTTCATGTGAGTCGTTTTCGGAAGAAACGTTCATAAATGCTTCTATCAAGGAGGACATCTCTACAGTTGATGCTTCAAGCGTAAGAGGATAAGCCGAAAGAGTACTTTCCTGAACGTCATTAATGTACACGGTCATGCCCTGTGATATTGAAAGAATCAAGGCAATGCCGATAATGCCTATTGAGCCTGCAAAAGAGGTCAGCGCCGTACGTCCCTTTTTTGTAAAAAGATTTTTAAGGGAGAGCATGAAAGAAGTAGTAAAAGACATCGAGGGCTTCTTTTCTTTTTTTCCTTTAGAGGCAGTCTTCTGCAACACCGCGTCTAATTCCGCCTTTTTTTCTTCTTCGGTAAGAGGCGCGGAATCATCAGTGATTACACCGTCGAGCATTCTTATAATTCTTGAAGAGTACTTTTCCGCAAGGTCAGGGTTATGTGTAACCATAATAATAAGGCGGTCTTTGGAAATGTTTTTCAGTATTTCCATAACCTGAACACTTGTTTCCGTGTCCAATGCACCCGTGGGTTCGTCTGCGAGAATGATGTCGGGGTTGTTTACAAGAGCTCGTGCTATTGCAACACGCTGCATTTGTCCGCCGGACATCTCGCTTGGTTTTTTCTTAAGCTGGTCTCCGAGCCCGACGTCCTCAAGTGCTTTTTTTGCTCTGCTGCGGCGTTCTGCCTTAGAAACTCCGGAGAGTGTAAGTGCCAATTCTACGTTTTGTAAAACAGACTGATGCGGTATAAGATTGTAGCTTTGAAAAACAAAACCGATAGAGTGATTACGATATGCGTCCCAGTCCCGGTCTTTGAATTCCTTAGTTGACGTGCCGTTTATAATAAGGTCGCCTTCCGTATATCCGTCAAGACCTCCGATAATGTTAAGCATGGTTGTTTTTCCGCAGCCGGAGGGGCCGAGGATAGATACAAACTCGGATTTGCGGAACTGCAGGTCTATGCCTTTTAAGGCATTTACAACGCCGTTGCCGGCAGGATAGTCTTTCTTTATGCCTTTAAGCTCTAACATAAATATATACCTCCATAAAAAATATACAGGACAATTATAATAATATTTGCCCATGTATATCAATAATTTTTATGTAAATAATTAGTAAATTTTTTGCTCAGGTTACCTTTTAAGAAGTCCTTTTTGGCGCAGAGACGATTCGTATGCTACGAGTGTAGAAGCAAAGCCGACGTTAAGAGATTCGCAAGACCCTAACATCGGAATTATCACGGGCTGTGCATTAGGAAGTGAACGCCAAACGGGAGAGATTCCCAAAAACTCATTTCCTGCAACGATTGCAACACGTCCGCTGTAGTCTGCTTCGTAGTAATCTTTTGTAGCGGTAAGGTCTGTGACAACAATTTTAAAATTATTTTCCGTAAGCCATTTTATAACTTCCTCAATCGGTGCTTCGGGAACAGGCATTGCAAACGCTGCTCCGAGACTTGCACGGATAAGTCGGCTGTGGGTCATTTTTACTCTGCGGTTTGTGCATATTGCAAATTGACCGCCTGCCCCGTCAAGTGAACGCAGAATGGCCCCGATGTTTCCGGGCTGTTCCTGACCGTCAAGGACGATTGCGGTCATGTTATCGCAAAGCTCTATGTCGGAAAGTGAATATTCCGGTAATTGTGCTATGATGAAAAATCCGTCTGCGCCGTCGCGGTCGCTGATTTTAGAACAGACCTTATCGGAGATAATATATGAATTTTCCGCGGCTGCCAAAAGTGCACGGACAGCGGAAAGCTCAGATTCTGTTTTAACGTAGTCGGGACAATAAAGAAAAGCAGGAATGCGTATTTTTTTTGCAATTAATTTATGAGCTGCCCATAATCCCTCACATATAAAGAAGCGAGATGTATCTCCGTCAAAGGATTCCGACGGAACTTTTTTATTGGTAAAAAGAGCTTTTGCCAGCTTAACACAGGGGGCGGACGCGCCTACACAAAGTCCGCTCAATTTATATGCTGCGTCAAGTCCCCGACGTGCCTCGGCGTAGCTTTCGGTGTATTTGTTAGAATCGTTAGGCATTGGTGCAATCTCCTTTATTGTATGAATTGTTTCCCTTAACAAAGTTATATATGCCGATTGCGGCGGCAATTGTAAGATTTAATGAATCAACCGTGTTTGCATGATCAATGCGTATAGGCTGTCCGATTTGTTCGAATTCTTGAGGCAGTCCGCGGGATTCATTACCGAAAATCAATGAAAATGTTTTTGCCCGGCACGCTTCAACCTGTTCCATGGGCTTGCCGCAAAGCATAAACGGGTAAAATTCACGTTCTTGACTCTTTTCGGGTGCAACGGCATCAAGATATTCGTCAAAGGAATTGAAAAAAGCACAGCGAAGACGGAAAAATGCGCCCATAGAGGCTCTTATTACCTTAGGGTCAAAAACATCTGCAGCGGGGGTTATTACAGCGAGATCATAAATTTCAAAGGCTACCATGGTACGGATAATAGTACCCAAGTTTCCCATATCCGAGGGATTAACCAAAACAATGTGATTACGCGTGGGGTCAAGTCGGGAAGTGTATTTTTTAAAAACACCGATTGCATAAACGTTTTCCTTGGGGTAAATTCGGGAAACGGTTTTATCTTCAACAACGGTGGTAACACCGAGCTTTTCCGCGGCGGCAAGCATTTTTTTTACGCCGCCGTTTTCAAGTGAGTTTTGCGTAACTATAAGCTTTAAAAGCATTTCGGGTTTTTGCTCTGTCAGCTCACACGACGGAAAAACTCCGCATGAGTAGGAAAAAGGAAAATCCTTTTTATACGGCTTGAGTCGTAATTCGTTAATGTTTTTTTTGTTTATATTATTTTCAAAGGCAAATGTGTTTTCTTCCATACTGAATCCTTTTATAATGCTGGTTAATAAAAAACGGTGGCCGTGCCGATGTAACAAGGCCTACGACAAGGAATGCCCTTGCCGCAATGAAAAAACATACGACAAGGGCAACGAAATCTTGTAAAATATTATCAGAATTTGTAGATGGTTTTTCTGCGCTCGAATTCTTCTTGCTCGATCATCTTCTCTGCCTGGTCGGCAATTCCCTGTGCCCACTCTGCGGCTTCGTTCAAGATTCTCTCTGTTTCGAGGTCTTCGTCCTCCCAAATAGGCTCTATGCAGTGGTATCTACCCAAAAGAACGGAATCCTGAAGCTTCTTGGAAAATTTATCGAGAGCTTTTTCGCTTGACGTTTCACCTGTCGAGAAAAGAGCAATCTTTCTGTCATAAATTTTAATAACTTCAAAAAGCGTGTTGTACACGGGGTTGTAAGAATCATACCATACAGGTGTACCTATAAATATGAGGTCGTAATCACGAGGGTCCCATTTGAACGGGAAAATACCCGGACGTCTGTTAAACATAACCTCAAAGCGGCAACGAAGCTTATTGAAAAAACCGTAGCCTCTTACCTTGCTTACTCTAACGATTTTTGATACGTCAGCGCCTACCTTTTCTGCAATTTTGTCTGCAACTGCTTCGGTATTACCATCGATAGTCGTGTATAAAACCAATACCTTCATAGTTATATGAGCTCCTTTCAAAGCATGAAACGATACAATCCGTTATTTAACACTGTTATTTTACTACTATTTACCTGTTAAGTCAAGGTGCAATTAATATTCCGCAAGGTTTGAATTATCAATCAGAGATGAATTTTCTGCAAAAGCCTCTCGTATATCACAGAGCGTACCTGCGGTAATGAGATAACTGTATTCAATGGGCTTGAAAGACTTCAGCTTCATTGTGCGAATGGGTGCAATGTAATTGGTAGACACGTCTGTCGGGTCAGCGGAATTATCAAATTTGTGACGTCCTGCCAAAAGCATTGTAACGTTGGGGACAAAGAGACCTATTCCGAAGTCACCGTGCGCGTCATTGTCATCAGTAAAGGCACACCAAGTTTCACTGTTATTGGGTTTTAAGTGGTTGTATGCTTCGGGATTACCGCCCCAAAAAGGCATGTCACGCTTAAACGTAAGTCTGTCATTTGTCCAGGGTGAGTCTCCGTTGTAATATACAAACTTTTTCAGAGCACTTATAGTGTAGAATGCCGGCAACTCCTGGTGCATACTGAGAGTATGATTGTAGGCACTGAAATCAATAAAGCGGTTGTCAACTCTAAGAAGGTTGCCTCCGAGGGTGTACGTATTTTCCATGTAGGATTTTGTACTGATACCGTTTTTGGACCAATCAAGAGGACGGCATTTGACGTACATTGAAGTGCTGTCAAGACGATAATCCACAAGCTTGCTGCGATTATTGTATTGGTCGCCGCCTTGGACGGGGTTGTAGGATATTTTTCCGTTGCCCACAGAGTGATGGGAGGGTGCTTCTGCAGTGCTGTAATACGCCTGCTGTACAAGTCTTCCGGGGTCGTGAAGATTCAAAAGATTTTCAATCCCTTTGGGAGACCCTTTTTGTGCTTTAATATAGCTGAGTCCGCCGCCCCATGAAAGGCGTGCGCCGACTTTAAGGTAATCGTTTTCAATATATGCGGTGTCATCAGAAATTACGTCTGCAATCTCCGTGCAAAAAGAGGATATTACAACACGGCAAGGACTGCTTTTTGTATTAAAAAGCTCCAATTTTTCCGCATCAAAAGCAAGCTTTCCCTCAAGATACTCGTCAGTAAAGCTTCTGAATTCTGTTTCTTTAAGAGATGCTTCAAGATAAAATTCCTCGTAAAAAGCCTCTCCGTTTGAATTTTTAAAATGGAGCTTGGCGCGTACGGGAAATCCTGCCGTATAAGAAATCGAATAGCGATTAAAACGTGTTTCAGCCGTATCATTAATTTTTTTAAGGTCTATAACAGCGGCGCCGAAAAAACGCAGATCTGCAGAGACGGAAGCTTCATTATTTTTTGAAGTTAGTAGGTATTCGGTACCCATGTTGTTACCTCCGTAATTTCATAACATACAAATTATACAGAAATCTTTCGAATATGTAAAGTTTTTTTATCTCCGTTTGAGCAAAAAAGTCCTTTTTTTAGGGAAAATATGTTAATAAACATTATTTTTAAATAAAATTTCAGACAATAATAAAAATAAATGAGAATTGCGCTTGACGAAAATTTTCTTCAATAATATAATATATACGAGAGAATCTGCGGACTGAAAGGAAACTTAATAAATGAAAGGCAGAAGCATAAGTTTAGATTTTATTTTAGGCGTTGTCCTGAAAAATATAGTTTGGATAATTATTGCGGCAGTTATCGGAGGAATACTCGGGTACACATATACCTCTAAAACACAGACGACGAGTTATACGGCTACCGTAAAATTCGTTGCTTTTCCCGACAGGGCGCTATATGAGGAGGACCCCGAAAATCCGGACGGCGGCAGTGACGGTATCGAATTAGAGAGTGTGAGCCAGATAGCTTATGCGATGCGTCTCATCAGTACGTATATGCATATTTTGGATTCAAGAGGTGCCGGCACGATTATTGCGCAGACGATTAAGGATAATAACGGTTACAAGGATTCAATGCCCGCTCCGCCTGCCGAAGCAGAACCTGAGAATATTAGCTTTGACTGGCTCAATTATATCGGAGCAGGTACGGTTACTTCTGCGGTTGTTTTGAGTAATTACGAAGATACGAATATTTTCCAGGCATCTATAACCACAACTAACTATTATCTCACGGAGGCTATTTGCCACGGATATGAGGATGCTGCAGCTACTGCGATTAACGAGCTTTATGACGTCGGAACCGTAAAAGTTTTTGAGCGTTCGGCTGCTCCCTATTATACTCCCGTTGATTATAAAATGCCTACTGTTGTATTTGCGCTCGCTTTTGCGGTTCTTGCCGCTGCGTTCTTCATTTTTATTAATTATCTTGATGATTCGATAAGGACAGAGGCTGATCTTGCAAGCTACGGTGTGCTTTTCCTCGGAGGGGTTCCCGAAATAAACCCGAATGACAAAAACGAGGTAAATTCCGCCTATTCCGGTTACGGAACCGTGAAAAAGAAACGTAAAAAAACAAGGTCATAAGACGGAAAGGAAAAAGCTTATGAGATTTTTAAAATTTTTAAAGAAAAAGCAATCGTTACATGATATCGATTTTATGAAAAAATACGTGCTTGGAAACGATGTTCCTTTTCGTGTGGTTGAGGCATATAAAACTATAAGAACGAACCTTCAATACGTTCTTTCCCCTACGGGTGGCAAGGTTATTGCAATTTCATCTTCCAATCAGGGAGAGAGAAAAAGCACCTTTGCTGCTAATATAGCGATTGCGTTTGCACAGGCTTCGGCGCGTGTGCTTCTGATTGATGCGGATATGAGAAAACCTGTTATGCATAAGCTTTTTGAACTTGATAACAGCAACGGTCTTTCCAGCTGTCTTGCAGGCTTTGAGTCCTTTGGAGATGCTGTCTCACGAAACGTACGTGAAAATCTGGATGTTTTGTCGTCAGGTCCTACTCCTCCTAACCCCTCGGAGCTTCTTGCAGGAAAGAATATGGATTATTTAATTGCCGCAACAGAACAGGTTTATGATTACGTTATTATTGATACACCGCCTATTAATATTGTTACCGATGCGGTGGTTTTGTCCAAAAAGGCAACAGGTCTTGTTCTCGTGGCAAATTACTCGAAAACCAGCAGTAAAGAGCTTAAGGATGCAATTGATGCCATTAAGCTTGTCGATTCGAATATTCTGGGTGTTGTTATTACGGGAACACCTAAGAAGACCGGTATTTATGCGAAGTATATGAGGAAAAACGGCAACGTTTACGCTTACTATGATTATGAACGGGTTGAATAACGAAACAGAGCTTTCAGAGTTTGTTTTTACTGATTTTCACACACATATTCTTCCGGATCTTGACGACGGCGCACAGCACGTCAAGACTGCAGCGGGTATGATTTACGAGGAGCGCTGTCAAGCCGACAGACTTTTCGGTGAGAAGGCAGACTGCATTTTGCTTGCTACTCCGCATTATCGTTCTTATGAGGAGGATGTAGAAAATTTTTTGTCCAGAAGACAAAAAAGCTTTGATACGTTAAGTGAATTTGTCAAAACAAGTGAATATGAAAGACTTCGCAAAGCTGCGGAACGCGTAACGCTTTTGACAGGTGCGGAAATAATGGTACATTCTGAGCTCGAAAAAGCAAAAAATCTCGATAAATTGTTTTTGGGAAAATCAAGGCGGTTGCTTTTTGAATTTTCAGAAGATTATTTTTCCTCTTCATACATTCAGATAATAGAAAGAATATGCTATAAATATGATGCTCTGCCGATAATAGCGCACTTTGAAAGATATGCTTCCTTTATGCAAAAGGAGGATTATGAGGCGCTCACAGATTTGCACGGCGTTATTTTTCAATTTAATGCACTTAACTTCAATGCTAACGGCGAGGGTATTATCTGCAGGAACTTTCTTTCCCCTTCCGCTAAATTTATTTTAAAGTTTATGGGCGAAGGTACAAACATGATAATGGGCAGTGATTGTCATGGAATTCAGCACAGGAAGCCTGACTGTGAAAAAAGCTATAAAGCGGCAAAAAAATTCATGAAACCTGATGTTTTTGAAAAATTTATGAGTTTTTCAAGACAAACGGCACAGGAAATATTAATGGGAAAATAACTTTCAGGAGGCGCTCTGATATGGGTCTTAGCGGTATTAGTTTTGAAAAAGGAACACAATTTTTAGTTACGGGAGGCGCTGGCTTCATTGGCTCTAATCTTTGCGAAGAGCTTCTTAAAATGGGTATGAAGGTTCGTTGCCTTGACGACTTATCCACGGGAAAACAGTCAAACGTTGATATGTTTGTTGAAAATCCCGACTATACCTTTATTAAAGGGGATATAAGAGATCTCGATACGTGTATAGCCGCATGCGAGGGAGTGTCATATGTATTGCATCAGGCAGCTTGGGGCAGTGTTCCCCGAAGTATTGAATTTCCTTTGCTCTATGAAGAGATTAATATCAGAGGTACCATAAATATGATGGAGGCGGCAAGACGTGCCGGGGTTAAGAAGTTTGTGTATGCTTCAAGCTCCTCTGTTTACGGTGATAATCCTGTTTTGCCTAAGCAAGAGGGAAGAGAGGGAAAACTTCTCTCTCCGTATGCATTAACAAAGCGCACGGACGAGGAGTACGGTGCTCTTTACACAAAGCTTTACGGTCTTGAAACCGTAGGTCTCAGATATTTTAACGTTTTCGGACGCAGACAGGATCCATACGGAGCTTATGCTGCAGTAATTCCGAAATTCATAAAGCAGCTTCTTGCAGGAGAGACTCCTGTCATTAACGGGGACGGCAGACAGTCCAGAGACTTTACTTATATTATGAACGTAGTTGAAGCCAATCTCAGAGCGTGTCTTTCCGGCAGTGATGCGGCAGGTGAAGCGTTTAACGTTGCATACGGTGGCAGAGAGTATCTGATTGACGTATATAATACTCTTTGTGAGCAATTGGGCGTTTCTCGTGAACCTATTTTCGGCCCTGTTCGCGCAGGTGATATACGTGACTCAAATGCAGATATTTCGAAGGCGAGAAGACTTCTCGGATATGATCCTGAATATAGCTTTGCTGACGGAATTAAACTGGCAATAGATTGGTATAAGGAGAATTTGTGAGCTCGTTTATACACTGATATCGGCAGATGAGCCCCCAAGTGTTTTCTTTACGATTATCTTTTTATCGATGCGCTCTTTCAGCTCCGGCATATGGGATATTACACCGATGAGCCGTTTGCCGTCGGCAAGGCGTGTCAGCATCTTTATTGCGAGATGCAGAGCGTTTTCATCAAGAGAGCCGAAGCCCTCGTCGATAAACATAGACTCGAGGCGTATACCGCCGCTTTGTGCCTGTACGGTGTCTGAAAGTCCTAGGGCGAGGGCCATTGACGCCATAAACGATTCTCCGCCCGAAAGAGTGGAGACGTCCCGCCATTGTCCCGTACTGCGGTCAAGCACGTCTAAATCGAGTCCTGCCTGACTTCTCATGTTTTTTGCTTCGGTTTTGCACCTTAAAGTAAACATCCCTTCAGTGAGAGCATTTAAGCGTTTGTTTGCGGCAACGACGACCTGCTTAAAGTAGTATTGCTGTACGTATGTTTCAAAGGACATTTTTGCTTTGCTTGAAAGTTGTCCTGCTACGGATTTGTATAAATCAGTAACGATTGCTCTCCTGCGCGAGAGCTTTTCTTTTTTCTCCTTTGCACTTTCAATTTCCGTGAAACAGCTTTTATTGACGGTAAGGTTTTTTTCTGCGGAAGATTTTTCCTCTGTTGCTTTCTCGTACAAAGAGAGAAGTGCATTATACTCGTCCGTGAGCTTTTCCGTGTCTATGGGCGCGGTAACGTCGCAAAGCTTTTCTGTCAAAGCTTCCGTGCGGGCCTTTAGTGAAGTGGTTTCTTCTCTGTATTTTTTTAACTCTTCTTTGAGAAGAATAAGATCTTCCTCAGATATTTTTGCGGACTGATAGTCATTTTCGTCGCAAAAACCGTGAAGTGTAAGCTCCTTAGCAAAACTCTCCGAAAGCGTTTTTTCTTCCTCGGTCAGATCGGCAATACTTTTTTCCGTACGCTCTTGCGTGCTTTTTGATTTTTCAATATCTAAAACAGCATTGTTGTAATTGTTTGTTGCATCGTCAAGCTCCTGCTGTATGCGGTTTTTATCAGCGGCAAGAACTTCAGATTCATTTTGAATCATTTCCGACGTTGTGTTCTCTGCAATGCCGAGATCGAAAAGTCGGTCAAGCATGCCTTGCAGAGCAGTTTTTTCAGAGGAATATTCAGCAGACTTGTCATAAAGTGCTTTTTCGGCTTGTGAGCGATCTTTCTCTGCTTTTTTTAAATCAGCTTCCGTTGCTGCATTTTCGGGTAATACAGCGGGTGACGGATGGTGTAATGAGCCGCAAACGGGGCAGGGCTTGTTTTCTGCGAGTGTCTCGGCAAGTATGCCGCTTTGACAGCAAATAAACAAGTCCTTTATTCTTGTGTATTCTTGGTCTGCATAAATGCTTTCCTCGCGTAGCTTTTCAAGCTCACTGCTAAGTGTTTGGAGAGTAATAAGTCCTTTTTGATAGCGTTCTGTTAATGGCTTTGCGGCCGACAGCTGTTCAAGTCTGCGGGTAATTGTTTCCAGCTTGGGTTCTTCGTCCTTAGCCTTTTTTAGCTTCTCGGAGCATTGTGCGAGTGTCACGGCGAGCTCCGAAATGCGTTTTGATAAGTCATTGAGCTCTTTTTTTGTATCGGTCAGCGCTTTTTTGTTCTGTAACAGAAGCAATTCGGACTGACAAACCGCAATTGCGTTTTCTGCAGAAGCAATAAGCTTTTCTTTTTGTAAAAAAAGCTTTTCTGCATTTTTTGCTGTCTCGAGCTTTTCTTTCAAGCCTTCAAGCTCGAAAAAATCCTTGTTAATAAGGTTTCCCGCTGCAATTTCTCCGGAGAGAACTTCTCTCCTTTTCGTGCAGTCGGTAATAAGTTTCGAAAGGGTATCTGCCGTTTTTTTCTCAAAAGAAATCAAAGAGGCGAGCGACTGTAATATTTTGTCGGAATTTTGTATATCGGCACTTGTTTTGTCGAAAATAGCACTTTCTTCTTCGGAAGTAACAATAATTTTTTCAAGGGCTCCCTGAAGCTTGGAACGTAAGGCCTCGTCTTCATAGTCAAGCTCGTCCTTTTTTTCTTTCAGGCGAATTTGCAAATCGTTGTAGCAGTCTGTTTTAAACAGCTTCTGAAAAAGTTTTTTTCGCTCATCACTTTTAGCATTAAGAATTTTAAGGAAATCTCCTTGTGCAATCATCACTGTTTGAGAAAATTGCTTTTGTGTAAGTCCTAAAATTTCGATAATACGGGCATCTGCCTCGTCGATTTTTGTTATAATTTCGCCCGAATCGATACAGTGAAGCTCTGCCGAGGCACCTTGGAGTGTGGTTCCTTCTCCGCGAAGCTTCGGTCTTTCATATTCGGGAATACGCTTTATAATATAGGTTTTGCTTTTGTGAACAAATTCAAGCTCCGCATAAGTCTGTCGAGAAGGCGAGGCATAATCCGAGCGAAACGTTTTTGCACTTCTCCTGTCATTACCGCCGGAGGCTTGTCCGTAAAGTGCAAAGCTCATCGCATCAAAGATTGCGGTTTTTCCCGAGCCGGTGTCTCCGGTTATTAAAAAAATACCGCTCTCTCCGAGTTTTGTGAAGTCGATAACGGTTTGCTCGGCATATGGGCCGAAGGCCTCAATAGTAAGTTTTATGGGTTTCATTGCAATGAGTCCTCCGTTTCACTTAAGATTTCTTCTAATATTGCCATGTGCTCTTCTGACGGCGAGACACCGTTGTTTTGTATGCGGTAAAAGTCCGAAAAAAGCTCGGTAATACTTTTGTTTTCAAGGGTTTCTCCGAAAACAACGTCAATTTCCTCGGACGTGCGTGAGTTTTTTACGGCAAACTTCATCATATTGGGAAATACGGCGGCAACTGAAAGTCTTGCATCGGGAGGAACAATTTCATCGTAAATCGTAACGCGCACGTAATCCTCCGAATAATCCGACTTCATAATATCTTCGAGAAAGCCTTCAACCTCGCGAACTTCATGAAGGGGCTTTATGGGGATTTGCTTAATTTCAACATTGCCCTTTTCTCTAAGTTCCGCCACGGTAATGCTTTTTTTGTGTAAAACCTCCGAAAAAGAATATTTTAGGAGCGAGCCCGAATAGCGCAGAGTGTCACGCAAAATTTTTTGCGGCTTGTGTATGTGACCGAGCGCAACGTAGTCAAATTTATCAAAAACGGAAGCGCCGATATTATCAAGACCGCCCACGGCAAGCTCCTCCGAATCGCAAGGCTCCGCCCCCGTGATAAACTGATGGCAAAGCAAAACGTTTCGTTTTGAAGTATCAATCGGCGAACGTTCCAAAACTGTTTTTACGGCATCTTCGTACGTCTGTATGTTTTCTTCGGGATAAAAGGCTCTGACGTTTACGGGTTTAACAAAAGGCAAAAGGTGTATAACAAGCTCTCCGAACTCGTCTTCTGCGGTAATGCTTTGCAAAACACCCGTGAATTTTTCGGAAACGTATATCCCCGCCTCGCGTATAAGTGAAGAAAAGTATGATATTCTTTGGTCAGAGTCGTGGTTTCCACTGATAATGTACACACTTATTTCTCTTTTTGCAAGCTCTGTCAAAAAATCGTTAAAAAGAGTCATTGCGCTTCCTTGCGGAGTGCTTTTGTCGTATACGTCTCCCGCAATAAGCACCGCCTGAACGTTTTCCTGCTCTGACGCCTTAATTACCTGTAAAAGTGCAAACTGCTGGTCCTCAAGCAGTGAAATATCGTTCATTCTCTTTCCAAGATGCAGGTCGGAAATATGTATAAACTTCATAGCGGAGTCCTCCCTCAATGACTTTTGTTGATTATATAACAGAATCGAGCAAAAAGGCAAGGTAAAGGGGTCATTTTTGTGACAGAAATCACACTAATACGCTAAATTTTTTTCAAATTCTGCCTCTTACACTATTGCACAACAAAAACAATAGTGATAGAATAATTCTGTATTTGTTGCGGAAGATGGAGGGCAAAGCCTTTTATGAAGACGCCCCGCCTGCCGCGTAGAAAAACGGAGGAGATATTATGGATATTAAAGCGTACATTGCAGACGTTATGGAAACCGTAAAGAAGCGTAATCCCGGTGAGCCCGAGTTCCATCAGGCTGTTACCGAGGTGCTTGAGTCCTTGGTTCCCGTGCTTGAGGCACATCCCGAGTACGTAGAGGCAGGCCTTATTGAAAGACTCGTTGAGCCTGAGCGTATCATTAAGTTCCGCGTGCCGTGGGTTGACGACAGCGGTAAGGTTCAGGTAAACAGAGGCTTCAGAATTCAGTATAACAGTGCTATCGGTCCTTACAAGGGCGGTTGCAGATTCCATCCTTCTGTATACGAGGGAATTATTAAGTTCCTCGGCTTTGAGCAGATTTTCAAAAACAGCCTTACAGGTCTTCCTATCGGCGGCGGTAAGGGCGGTTCCGACTTTGACCCCAAGGGCAAGAGCAACGGTGAGGTTATGCGTTTCTGCCAGAGCTTTATGACAGAGCTTCAGAAATATATCGGTGCTGACACAGACGTTCCCGCAGGTGACATCGGTGTAGGCTCAAGAGAAATCGGTTACCTTTTCGGTCAGTACAAGAGACTCCGTGATGAGTACACAGGCGTACTCACAGGCAAAGGTCTTACATACGGCGGAAGCCTTGCAAGAAAGGAAGCTACAGGCTTTGGTCTTTGCTACTTCACAGAGGAAATGCTTAAGGCTAACGGAAAGAGCTTCAAGGGACAGAGAGTTATCGTATCCGGAGCAGGTAACGTTGCTATTTATGCGGCTACGAAGGCTACCGAGCTTGGTGCAACCGTAGTTGCTATGTGTGACTCCAATGGTTACATTTACGATGCTAACGGCGTTAATATTGAAGTTATTA